>CAVIAZ010000001.1:0-67005 GCA_963640795.1 bacterium
GGAAAGAAACTTACTGTCCATAAATATACCGACGGGAATGTTGGCTAGAGTTATTGACTCAAATCATAGTAATCACCATAATGAAGCGGTAATTACAAAAATCCAATTGGAATAAGGAGCATTCAAAAATGCCTTGCGGAAGAAAAAGAAAAAAGCATAAGATCGCAACTCATAAGAGAAAGAAAAAGCTCAGAGCAATGAGACATAAGAAAAAGTAATCTTATTTGCTATTAAGCCATCGTGAAAATCCGGTGGCTTTTTTCTTTTTTGAAGTTATACTGTTTTGTATTATCCAGGAGGAAAAATATGTCTGATTATATGGATGGAACAGGAATCCAATATCATCTGAGAATAAAGAAGGGAGATGTCGGAAGATATGTCATCATGCCTGGTGACCCTAAGCGTGTGCCTTTGATTGCCAAATATCTTGATGATGCTGTCTTTGTTTCTGATTACAGGGAATTCGTGACTTATACGGGTTATCTTGACGGAGAGAAGGTGAGTGTGACAAGTACAGGAATAGGCGGACCGAGTGCATCAATAGCTATGGAGGAACTCTATAAGTGCGGTGCAGATACATTCATCCGTATGGGTACATGCGGAGGGATTGCTCTTCCTGTCATGGGAGGGGACTGTGTCATAGCTACCGGGGCTATCAGGATGGAGGGGACAAGCAGAGAGTATGCTCCGATTGAATTTCCCGCATGTGCAAACTTTGATGTCGTAGAGGCACTCAGGGAGGGAGCAAGAAAGGTCGGCTGCAGATATCACACGGGGATTGTGCAGTGTAAGGACAGCTTTTACGGTCAGCATAATCCTGAGACTATGCCTGTCAGCTATGAACTTTTGAATAAGTGGGAAGCGTGGAAGAGACTTGGTGTTCTAGCCTCCGAGATGGAGTCAGCTGCCCTCTTTGTCGTGGCATCATACCTCGGCGTAAGGTGTGGAAGCGAATTCTTTGTGGTAGGTAACCAGGAAAGGGAGAGACTTGGAATGGATAACCCGAAACTCCACGATACAGACTCAGCTATCCGTGTTGCTGTCGAAGGTGTAAGGGCACTTATCAGAAAGGATAGAGAGGAGAACAGATAGTTCTTTTCAGTTATAAAGCTTCTTTCCGCTCTTCTGAAAGAAGCTTTTTCTTTCCTCCAGAAGAGAATCAAGATTCTCCCCGGCCTCTGCCTCTTTGTCTATTTCTATTATGAACAGCTCAAGGCCAAGGGATGAATAGGCCTCCTGGAGAGCTCTGTTCGGGTGCATTCCCAAATCCAGTTTGAAGCGTTCATCAGAGTAACTTTTCACAGCATCCTCTGTTTTGTACAGATATGATTCGTCAGTTTTCAGGTTCCTGATTATGCACACAGCCCTTATTTTATCCTGGCGTAAAAACTCTTTCGGAATTGACATGAAATGAAGTTTACTCCTTTTTTCTCCCGTGTGTACATATTAGATACATTGCCGTACAGCTTGTCTGTTTTTGCGTAAAAACAATAATTGTTAATTATTTTTTACATTATCAGTCAGAAAACACCTGAAAATTTTGATTTATTTTACTTTTCTTTTAATTTTCTTGATATTAAACTGTAAATTAGAGGTTTTTCTAATGGAACAGCAGATACAGGATTTAATTAATTCCATCAAAAAAGACGGCATAGAGAATGCTACTAATGAAAGCAAGAGGATAATTGAAGAGGCTCAGAAGAAAGCTGATGAAATCATCAACGCGGCGAAAGCTGAAAGGGACAAGCTTATCTCTGACGCAGAGAAGGAGATAGCAAGGGAAAAAGCCAACTATACAGAATCATTGAAGATGGCTGCAAGGGATCTTTCACTTTCATTCAAGAAAGACACAGAGGCGAAGTTCCAGGCCATCCTTGACGAGAAGGTTAAGGGAGCATTTGACGAGAGTCTTCTGAAGGAACTTATTGCTGCAGTTGTTAAGGCTGAATTTGATTCTGATGTGACGGTTGTTCTCCCCTCAGACAGAAAAGAGGCTCTTTCATCATCTCTAGCAAAAGAACTTGGTAAGGAACTTGAAAGAGGTGTGGCAATCACATTCTCCAATTCCTTCAATGGCGGCTTCAAGGTCATGGACAGGGATGGTAAGGCTTATATAGATCTCTCTGACGATGAAGTGACAAAACTTCTCTATCCTTATATCTCTGAGGCTGTTAGAGCCCTTATCTAAGGAGATTGGTGGTGGCTGAGTACATCTATTTCATTGTTTCACTTCCATATCTATCGCTTGACCGTGATGCTTCTCTTTCCTACGGAGAATTCAAGAAGCTTGCCAGGGAGCAATTGAGTGTGAAAGATTATCAGACTCTTTCCAAGGCAACCTTTGACCATGCGGGTGATAAGGACAGCAACCATATAATCAGGGACTGGGACAATTTCAACTACTGTCTTAATGAGTACCTTACCCAGGAGAGGGCAAAGAAACTCGGAAGAACAGGCGATGAGTACAGGGCAAGATGTGCCTATAACGAGAGGATTGAGCACAGGGCTTCTGAGATTGTTGCTTTGTCAGATCCTCTTGAGGCTGAGAAGGCCATTCTCGGCGAGTATTTCACCTTCCTTTCCAAGCATGAGGTCGAGTCCCAGTTTTCACTCGATGCTTTGATTATTTACGGACTTCTCCTGCAGATAAAGGAGAGAGTTGCCTCATTCTCTCCGGAAAAGGGAAGGGATGAGTTTGAGAGATTATACCAGAGCATAAGAAAAGATATTTCCTTAAGGAGTAACCTATGAGTAATAAAACAGGCCACGTTGTCGGAGTCAACGGCAACCTGGTTAAAGTCTTATTTGACGATACAGTCATTAAGAACGAAATCGGCTTCATCCGTGTCGGGGATGAAAGCCTGAAGGGTGAGGTCATCCGTATTGTTGATTCTGTTGCCGATCTTCAGGTCTTTGAGGACACATCCGGTCTTAGTGTCGGTGACAGGGTTGAATTCTCCGGAGAGCTACTCTCTGTAGAACTTGGCCCGGGACTTCTGACACAGGTTTATGACGGACTCCAGAACCCGCTTCCAGAACTCGCTGAGAAGTGTGGCTTCTTCCTCCAGAGGGGAGTTTATCTTGATCCTATCCCGAACAATGAGTGGGACTTCACCGTCACAGCTTCAAAGGGAGATATCCTCTATGCCGGTGACTCCTTCGGAACTGTAAAGGAACTCCTTTTTACGCATAAGATTATGGTGCCTTTCACACTTCAGGGTGAATGGAAGGTCACATCCATCGTGCCAAGTGGAAAATACAGGGCGAAAGACACGCTGTGCACCATAGAGAACAGCAGAGGCGAGAAGAAAGAACTCAGCATGATTATCACACAGCCTGTCAAGGTTCCTATCAAGTGCTACAGCGAGAGGGTCAGACCCGATGAGCCTATGGTGACTAAAATCAGGCTTATCGACACATTCCTTCCCGTTGCGAAGGGGGGTACATATTGTATCCCGGGACCGTTCGGTGCTGGTAAGACAGTGTTGCAGCACCTCACAAGTAAGAATGCCGATGTTGATATAGTTATCATAGCAGCATGCGGTGAACGTGCAGGTGAAGTCGTCGAGACACTCAAGGAGTTTCCTGAGCTTATTGACCCGCGAACCGGCAGATCCCTCATGGAAAGGACAATCATCGTATGTAACACATCAAGTATGCCTGTTGCAGCCAGAGAGGCCAGTGTCTATACGGCAGTCACAATGGCTGAGTATTACAGGAACATGGGGCTCGACGTACTCTTGCTTGCAGACAGTACCTCACGTTGGGCACAGGCAATGAGAGAGATGAGCGGAAGACTTGAGGAAATCCCGGGAGACGAGGCTTTCCCTGCATATCTGGAAAGCAGAATTGCTGAATTCTATGAAAGGGCAGGAAAGGTAAGGCTTAAGGACGGTTCGTTCGGTTCCGTCACCATAGGTGGAACAGTTTCGCCTGCAGGAGGTAACTTCGAGGAACCTGTTACACAGGCTACCCTGAAGGTTGTCGGTGCATTCCACGGTCTGAGCAGGGAACGCAGTGATGCACGTAAGTACCCGGCAATCGACCCCCTCGAATCATGGTCGAAGTATGAGGGAATCATCCCGAAAAAGGATGTGGCTTATGCATACTCATTTGTCAGAAGAGGAAATGAAGTAAACCAGATGATGAAGGTCGTAGGTGAGGAGGGTACAACCCTTGACGACTACGTCATCTACCAGAAGGGTGAGTTCGTTGACTCATGTTATTATCAGCAGAATTCATTCGACCCTGTCGATGCAACTGTCTCAGTAGAAAGACAGAGACATGTGTTCGGTCTTCTTCTTGAAATATTGAGGTCTGACTTCGACCTCGAGGACAAAAAGGATGCACGTTCCTTCTTCAACAGCCTTAGACAGCGTTTCCTTGACTGGAACGGCAAGGCTGAGGATACAGCAGAGTACAAAGAGATGGAGAAGGAGATCAGGTCCTTCTTCTCTGCAAGGGTGAGGTAAGAGATGCAGAAGGTATATACAAAGATAGAATCCATTATCGGCAACGTCATTACTGTGAAGGCCGATGGAGTTAGAAGCGGGGACCTCGCAGAAGTCACCACAGAGAGAGGAAAGAGCTATGCCAATGTCATCAAACTTGACGGGGAGCTTGTCTCTCTCCAGGTATTCAGTGGTGCTTCCGGTATATCGACAGACGCATCTGTCAGATTCCTCGGTGTACCGATGAGGGTCTCTTTTTCCGATAATCTTCTCGGTCGTGTCTTCGATGGAGCCGGTAAGCCGAGGGATAACGGACCTGAACTTGATGAGAACATGGTTAAGATTGGAGGACCTTCAGTCAACCCGGCTAAGCGTATAATCCCGAGGAATATGATCCGTACCGGTATCCCGATGATAGACGTCTTCAATACACTTGTCGAATCACAGAAGCTGCCTATCTTCTCAATTTCCGGCGAGCCTTACAATGAACTTCTTGCACGCATCGCAATGCAGTCTGAAGTCGATGTTATCGTACTGGGTGGTATGGGACTTAAATATGATGACTATCTCTATTTCAAGGATACACTTGAAAAGAGCGGTGCCCTTTCAAGGACAGTAATGTTCGTACATACAGCATCCGACCCGACAGTCGAGTGTACTCTTGTTCCGGACCTCTCCCTTGCTGTTGCAGAGCAGTTCGCACTCCAGGGAAAGAAGGTTCTTGTACTTCTTACCGATATGACAAACTTTGCAGATGCCCTTAAGGAAATGGCAATCACAATGGACCAGGTTCCTTCCAACCGTGGTTACCCGGGAGATCTCTACTCTCAGCTTGCTTCCCGCTATGAGAAGGCTGTCGACTTTGAAGGGGCAGGGTCAGTCACTATCCTTGGTGTAACAACCATGCCGGGAGATGATGTCACACACCCGATTCCTGACAATACCGGGTACATAACCGAAGGGCAGTATTATCTGAAAGGCGGAAGAATCGAGCCGTTTGGATCGCTTTCACGTCTCAAGCAGAATGTCAACAACCGCACCAGGGATGACCATCGTGCATTAATGGACGGAATGATTAAGCTCTATTCCGCTTACAAGGATTCCCTTGAGAAGAAGAGTATGGGCTTTATGATGAGTGACTGGGATGAGAAACTTCTGAAGTATGGTGCTCTTTTCGAGAGTAAACTTATGGATCTCTCTGTGAATATCCCTCTCGAGGAGGCTCTCGACACGGGATGGAAGATTCTTGCCGAGTGTTTCGAGAAGGAGGAGACACTCCTGAAGTCCGACCTTATCAACAAATACTGGCCGAAGAATTAAGGGTTTATAATGGCTAAGATAAAACTGACAAAGAATGAGCAGAAGAAACAGAAAGACTCCCTCAAGCAGTTTTCCCGTTATCTTCCGACCCTCCAGCTCAAGAAGCAGCAGCTCCAGGTTGTCATAAGACAGAGTGAGAAGGAGATTGAGGAGATAAGACGTGAGCAGAAGGAGCATGTTGCTTCCATAGACGGCTGGATAGCTGTGTATGGCGGAAACACCGAGTTTGATTCTTCCCGTTCTATTGGTAATCTTATTTCTATCAGGGAGATTAACATTACTAAGGGTAATGTTGCCGGGGTTGTTGTTCCAGTCTTCAATTCTCTGGAGTTCAATGAGATTTCATATGATCTCAGGGAATATCCACTTTGGGTTGATACGGCACTTACAACTCTCAGGGATGTAGCTAAATATGATGCAATCATCTCTGTCCTTGAAGAGAGAATAAGGGTCCTTAACAAGGAACTCAGGACAACTACACAGAGAGTCAATCTCTTTGAAAAGGTCAAGATTCCAGAAGCTAAGGAGAATATAAGAGTAATCGGCATTTACCTCCAGGATCAGCAGACAAGTGCTGTCGTCAGGGGTAAGATTGCCAAGAAGAAAATGGTGAGGGTTAGCTGAAATGATTACACCAATGAAAAAAGTCACGATTCTCGCCAGCACAGTTCATAAGTGCGAAGTTGTCACTGCTTTGAGGAAGTTCGGTCTTGTGCATGTTGAAGATGTAGTTTCAAAGACATCCTCTGCTGTGAAACTCGAGGGTGATAACCAGCGTTATTCGAAGCTTGTCTCATTCCTTGACGGGTACAGGGACAAGAAGAATGGGGAATCTGAGGATTCGCTTTCAGATGAGAGACTTGATGCTCTTTCACTTTCGCTTATGTCCTTGATTGATGAGGAGAGCAGACTCAATGAAAAGAACAGGGCGCTTTCTTCTGAAATCGAGAGGGTGAAGAACCTCGGAGATTTTGATCCCCAGGAAATCATGAACCTTTCACTTGAGGGGTATGGAATCTCGCTCTACTATGTCGGAAAGAAAGAGAAGGAGAAATTGAGGGAAGATGAGAATGTTGTGTTTGTCTCTATAAAGACAGAAAACGGCACTCCATGTATTGCTCTCATTAATTCTTCCATTCCTCACGGCATTGCGGCAACACGGATAGTGATGCCGGAAAAATCGCTCTCTCAGCTTGAGAATGAATTCTTCATCAACAAGAAGAGAATAGAGGAGATTGAAGGAGTCTACAGAGATTCTGTGAGATACACCGGAGCATATAAGGACCTTATTGCACGCAATGAGGAGGAGATTTTCTTCCGCCGTGTAAGTGCAACTGTGCAGGATGCTGACAGTGTCTCGTATATCTCGGGCTTTATCCCGGCAGAGGATGAGGGAAAATTCAAATCGTTTGCTTCCGATAATCACCTGGGGTATCTTATTGATGACCCGTCAGAAGATGAGAATCCTCCGACTCTCCTTAAGCACAAGGGATTCATAAGGTTTGTCCAGCCGCTCTATGACGCACTCGGACTCGTTCCCGGATACAGGGAGAAGGATATTTCACTTTATTTCCTCCTTTTCATGGCACTCTTCTTTGCTATGATTCTCGGTGACGCGGGGTATGGATTACTGCTCCTCATAGGCGGAATTGCACTTAACATCAAGAGCAAAAAGTGCTCTGACATGAATGCACTTCTTTACATCTTCAGCGGAGCAACAATAGTCTGGGGAGCGCTGACGGGCACATGGTTTGGCTCTGAGCTTATTCTTGAGAAGATATCCTTCCTCAAGCTCTTTGTCATACCGGGACTTACGAACTTCCCGGAACTCTTCAATATGGATGCAAATCTTGTCCAGAACAATGTGATGAGTTTTTGCTTCTCAATTGGTGCTATACATCTCTCTCTTGCACGTGTGCTCTGCATTTATGACAAGATAAAGAGTAAGGATATTTCCCTCCTCTCCGATTTCGGGTGGCTGATGAACACGATACTTTTGTATCTTCTGTCACTCTATCTTGTTGTGGATGCATCTGTCCCGCTCCAGAAGATTGCAATCGGGGTTGTCTCAGGCTTTGTGCTTGTCTGTCTCTTTGCTTCCTGCGAGCCGGGTAAGCCTCTGGGACAGGGAATCAAGGAATCTCTCGGTTCCTTCTTTACCAACTTCCTCGATACTATCTCATGTTTTTCAAACGTAATGAGTTACATAAGACTTTTTGCGGTAGGACTTGCTTCTCTTGCCATTGCACAGTCATTCAACGGTATGGCTGAAGGTATGATGAGCGGTTTCACGATTCCTCTTGGAATCCTGATTCTTGTCCTGGGACATGGGGTGAACCTTGTAATGGGATTTTTGTCTGTCATCGTCCACGGCGTTAGACTTAATATCATGGAATTCTCCGGGCAGGTAGGTGTCGAATGGTCCGGATACAAATATGAACCCTTTTCATTGAAGGGAAATAACAAAAAAGAAGAAACTCAAAGGAGTTAAAAAATGGATTACAGTTTCTTGATTTACATTGGTATGGCATGTGCTCTCTGCTTCAGTGCAGTGGGTTCTGGATTCGGTGCGGTAAAAGCTTCCCTGGCTGCAGTCGGCGGATGGAAGAAGTGTTACATTAATGGAAAGCAGGATCCGTTCATCATGGTCGGTTTTGCAGGTGCGCCTCTCACACAGACCATCTATGGCTTCCTATTGAGCAACTTCATTGCAGCAAAACTTGCTACCCCGACATTTGCTTACGGGCTTATGAGCCTCTTCATCGGAGCTTTCGCAGGTGCTGTCATTGGTATCTCAGCTCTCTTCCAGGGCAAGGTTGCCGCTGCTTCAGCTGATGCTCTTGCAGAGACAGGAAAGGGTACTGCAAAGTACTTCATTGTTATCGGTATCATCGAGACAGTCGCTCTCTTTACACTTGTGTTCAGTCTGCTTGTTCTCAATAACTGATAAAGTCTGATTAAAATGTGGCACCCGGTTTTCCGGGTGTTTTTGTTATGTATTTGGGACAGGATAATTGGAAAAAGGAAGCTATTCTGCTAGACTCATTCCATGCTGAAAGACAGAACAGATAACCTCAGTAAATACATTGTGCTGGATGAATCATTGTCATCCTTTTCCCCTGCTAAGGCAAAAGAGATTGTGTCATTCTCAGATTTTGTTGTAGACAAAGAACATAGTGTACTTTTCTTTGTAGATTGCGGAGAGGGAAGTTTTGCAACAAGCTGGCGGGAGAACGAACTCAACAGGGAAGTTCTTGCCGTCATGAGAGCCGGAAAAGGTGAGTTTGTCCTCTATCTTCCAGGTGAGCCTTTTTTGGTGAAGTGTGATGAAAATGCTTCTGTCAGATATTGGAGTCTCGGCTGATGTTTTCCGGTAAAAGTGCATTTGTAAGAGGATTGGAAATCGGGGGGAAGGCACCTGTCAGAGTGCAGACAATGTACGATGATGTGATTAAAGGTGTGAACCCTGAAATGGTTGTTGACAAGATTTACAAACTCTCCTCAATGGGGTGTGATCTCATAAGATTCAGCTATGTTTCTTCCCTGGACAGGGAGAATTTCAAATATATAACCTCTCATTCACCGATTCCTGTGGTTGCAGATATACACTTTGATTACAAAATGGCCCTGGAGGCACTGGAATGCGGTGCTGACAAGATAAGGATCAATCCGGGAAATATCGGGGAGAAGTGGAAGACAAGGGAAGTGGTGAGGAGAGCTGCGGACCTTGGAAAGGCAATCAGAATAGGACTCAACACGGGGTCTCTCCCGAGAAATACCCTTAGTAAGGACGAAGTGAAACTCATGGTCGATACTGCGCTTGAGTATATTTCAGACTTCGAGGCATGGGGATTTGAAAATACTGTTGTCTCTCTCAAGAGCAGTGACACAGATAAGACTATGGAGGCAAGCAGGCTTTTTGCATCCCTCTCAGACTATCCTCTGCATATAGGGGTGACGGAGGCCGGGAATGCCATCACGTCATCAGTCAGATCAACATGGGCATTGGGTAATCTCCTTAGCTCCGGCATCGGAGACACGCTCCGTGTGTCAATTAACGGAAGTATCACAGATGAGGTGCTTGCTGCGAATGAGATTCTCCGTGCTGTAGGATTGAAGAAGGGGGGAGTGAGACTTGTGGCCTGTCCCAGGTGCGGAAGACATACATTCGACTCCATCTCCTTTGTGGAAAGAATTGAGCAGAGACTTCTCTCCCTTGATAGAGATATTACAGTTGCAATAATGGGATGCTCAGTAAACGGTCCCGGGGAAGCACATAGTGCCGACTATGCTGTTACAGGTAACGGCAGGAAGATCTTCATCTACAGGAAAGGCGAACTCTGTCGTACACTGGATGACCCGTCCCTGGCTGAGGATGTACTCTTTGAGGTGATTGAAAATGGCAGATAAGTTAATCATTAAGGGGGCAAGGGAACATAATCTCAGGAATGTAGATATAACAATACCGAAGAACAGCCTTGTTGTTATTTCCGGTCTCTCAGGTTCGGGTAAGAGCAGTCTTGCTTTCGATACTGTCTTTGCTGAGGGACAGCGCCGCTACATGGAGTCGCTTTCTTCTTATGCAAGGATGTTCCTCGGCAGGCTTGAGAAGCCTGATGTCGACAGCATTGAGGGACTCAGCCCGTCAATTGCAATAGAGCAGAAATCGACTAACCGTAACCCTCGTTCAACAGTGGGTACTGTTACTGAAATATATGATTACTACCGTCTTCTCTGGGCAAGAATCGGTAAGACTTACTGTCCCAAATGCGGGAAGAAGATTGAAGAGGTCTCTGTTGACCAGATAATCGATTTTATCTTCTCTCATCCTGAAGACGGAAAATTGATTATCCTTTCCCCGATAGCCAGGGGAAGAAAAGGGGAGTTCCGTTCGGTTCTTGAGGATGCCAGGAAGGCAGGATACCTCAAGGCCGAAATAGACGGCAAAGTATATGACCTGGACGGGGAGATTCCGTCCCTTGAGAAGAACATAAAGCACAACATATCGATTGTTGTTGACAGAGTGAAAAACAGCAAAAAGGCCAGAACAAGGATTTCAGAGGCAGTTGAGAAGGCCGGTGACATGAGCGGAGGTCTCATCGAAGTCAATTACATTGATGAGAACAGAAGGGAACTCTATAACCAGAAGAACAGCTGTCCTGACTGCGGAATAGCCATTCCGGACCCTGAACCAAGACTCTTCTCATTCAATTCCCCTCTTGGTGCTTGTCCTAACTGTAACGGACTCGGTTATAACCAGGAATTTGACATTGATAAGATAATCCCTGACAGGTCCCTGTCTTATCTTGACGGGGCAATAGCGACGCACAGCCCGACAGCCAAGACCTATCGTAGCGGACTTGAGGCCCTCTACAAGCACTACGGCTTTGATCTTAAGACGCCGGTATGTGACCTTCCTGACTGGTTTACAGACATAGTGCTTTACGGAGGAGGAGACAAACTTGATTATTCTTATTCTTCAAGTAACGGCAAGACATACTTCAATCATAAAGAATATGAAGGGATAGTCCCCGAACTCACAAGACGGAAGAAGATGACAGAGAGTATGAACATGCAGTCAACTCTCGAGAGTTATATGAGTGAGATTACCTGTCCCAAATGTAAAGGTGACAGGCTTAAGAAGGAAGCCCTCTCCATCAGAGTGAACGGATTGAATATCATAGAGGCGTCCAGGATGAGTGTCAGGGAGTCCCTCAGATTTTTCTCCAGTCTTGAACTAACCGAGAACGAGAAGACGATTTCGAGTCAGATTCTCAAGGAGATCTTATCCCGCCTCACTTTCCTGGACAATGTAGGACTGGGGTATCTTACTCTTTTCAGGTCCGCTTCTACTCTCTCCGGTGGGGAGAGCCAGAGAATAAGGCTTGCTACCCAGATCGGCTCGGCCCTGAGCGGTGTTCTCTATGTACTTGATGAGCCCAGCATAGGACTGCACCAGCGTGACAACCAGAAACTCATCGATACGCTCAAGAAACTCAGGGGGCTGGGAAACACTGTCCTTGTTGTTGAGCATGATGAGGATACAATAAGAGAGGCTGACTGGGTGATTGATATGGGACCCGGTGCTGGAGTCAACGGCGGTAAGGTCATTGCGGAGGGAACTCCTCAGGAGATTGAGAAGAATCCTGATTCTGTAACAGGACAGTTCCTCTCGGGTGCACTGACAATAGATGTCCCTGAAAGAAGGCGTGAAGGAAACGGAAAGAGTATAATTGTCAGAGGATGCTCGAAGAACAACCTCAAGAATATCGATGTTGAGATTCCTCTTGGAAAGTTTGTCTGTATAACTGGAGTATCGGGATCAGGCAAGTCCACATTCCTCAATGAGATACTTCAGCCTGCAATCAAGCGTAAACTTAACCGCAGAAAGGAGAAACTTGACGGGTACAGCTCCATTACCGGACTTGAAAACATTGACAAGCTTGTTGCAATTGACCAGAGCCCGATAGGACGTACTCCGCGTTCCAACCCGGCTACATATATTGACCTTTTCACTCCTATAAGGGAGCTCTTTGCCTCAATGAACGAAGCTAAAGCCAGGGGATACACCCCCGGAAGATTCTCATTCAATGTCCCGGGGGGAAGATGTGAGAACTGCTCTGGGGACGGAACAATCAAGATAGAGATGCACTTCCTCTCCGATGTATATGTGAAGTGTGATGTATGCGAAGGGAGGCGTTATAACAAGGAGACCCTCAGCGTCACATATAAAGGAAAGAATATAAGTGAAGTGCTTGATATGACAGTGAGGGAGGCTCTCGATTTCTTCTCCCTCCACACCAAGATCAAGCGTAAACTCCAGACGCTTGTTGATGTAGGACTAGATTACATAACACTCGGACAGAGTGCGCTGACACTCTCTGGAGGAGAAGCACAGAGAGTCAAGCTTGCCCTGGAATTGAGTAAGGTACAGACAGGAAAGACGCTTTATATACTGGATGAACCTACAACAGGATTGCATTTTTATGATGTGAAGAAGCTCCTTGAGGTTCTAAACAGACTCGTTGAGCAGGGTAACACTGTAGTTGTCATCGAGCATAATCTCGATGTCATAAAGGAAGCTGATTATATAATTGACCTCGGCCCGGAAGGCGGTGAGGAGGGGGGACGGATAGTCGCCTGTGGAACTCCTGAAGAAGTCGCACTTTCACCAAACAGCTTTACGGGGTATTATCTAAGGAAGTATCTGAAGAAAAAGTGAAAAAGAGAGTATTGGTATTAGCCTTATTTCTGATGTTTATCCTTCCTCTTCTCTCGGCTGTCGGAGTTGAGATGATTTACTATGCACCGGAAAGCGTACTTTCATCGATGGCTCTTTCCCGGGGGCTTGATAATTCAGGCACTGCCGATGAAATCAGAGAGCGTCTTTACGACTATTACGGCTATGTTAAGACTGACATACTCGAAGACAGTTCTGAAAAGAAAGGAGAAGCTGTGAGTGATGAAGCCGGAAATGCGGAAAGCACGGAGAGCACGTATGTATTGCAGATAAATTCAGCAAACAGTGTGACGGGAAGCGATTCTGTATTTACAGTTGAAGGCAATGTCATCATAGATTTTCTCCAGGGTGATAATGACAAGAAGACGCTCAGCGCAACAAAGGTTGTAGTTGATACATCCAGGAAGATTATCACGGCACTGGGTAATGCAAAATATGTAGATTCGGCCTCAGATGCTGCCATAAAGGAAATCGAAGCAGATATCCTCACTGTCGCCTGGGAAGAGGGTGACATATATATAACAGACGGAACTACAACGACTGAAAGACAGAACAGTGAGAAGAAGAAGGTCACTTTCTCGACCTCAGGAGAGAGACTCTCTTATTTGAGTGAGGGGGCAATCATCTTCGACGAAGGATACATTACATCCAATCCGAAGACAGCCTATTCTTCAATTTCTGCCTCATCTATCATGATTCTCCCGGGAGAGGATATGTTCCTGAGTAATGCAACCTTTAATATAGGGCGTGTTCCGATTTTCTATCTCCCGTTCTTCTTTTTCCCGGGATCCAAAATTCTCGGTAACCCCTCATTCGGTTTTGATTCCGATAAAGGTTCCTTCCTCAACACTTCATTTGAAATATTCGGAACTTACCCGAAGATAGAGAGCTCGGACGAGTCATCCTCATTCTCCAGCCTTCTGAAGAGTGCTGAAGACAACTCTGACAAGGAACGTAACGGATATTATTACCAGGATACAGATACCCTCACTGGGATTGAGAAGTTTGCAAAGGACACTTCAAGTTATCTTGTTCTTCTCTTTGACACTTACCAGGGTGGAAGCAGTGCAAAGATGCTCTCAAGTGGTGGTGTCCACCTGGGAGTTGACAGTGCAATAAACCTCTTCAACAACAAATTGAAGATCAATGTCTTCACCGGAATTGCCACTCCGCAAAGTACAACAGACAAGGCCATCAGATACTATGGCAATAATTCGCTCTCTTTTTCTTCATCCGGACTCAGTCTTTCGCTTAAGGTTCCGTATTACTCTGACAGGACTGTTCTCTATCATTATGGAAACAGACTCACTGGTTTCTCATACGGGCCTCTGATGGGTGGAACTTCCGAGTTCCCTGATGATTATTCCTCAAGCGGTATTTCATCTTACACACAGTCATTCAGCCTGACGTACTCACTTCCGTCCTCCGTAAAGATTCCTTTTGTGTCGTCACTTTCCCTTAAAAACCTTTCTCTCGACAGGACTTTCTCAATTAGATCCTCTTCTTCCAGTGGTGAAAAGAATGCTGTTCTGACGTCATACTCACTTCCGTCACTTTCTGTATCTCTCTCAGGAAGCATATTGAGTCTTGAGATGAAAAAGAAGACTGCTGAAAAGACTTCAACTACAGAGAATACCAGAAGTGAAGATAACGATGCCTCCCTGACGGAGGAGGAGAAGGAGATACTCCTCTCTGATCTCTACAGAAAGGATAATACAGTCACTTCTGTCTCATCTTCAACTGCTTCAAAGGTGAACCTTTCATATACAGTGACGGAGGATTTCTCTAACAAGGTCAACAACAATTCCACAACAGAAGAGAAGTCTGATGAGAGGCTCAGCAGTGTGACTTACTCAAAGGTTTCGATGGAAGGCAATGCCGGCAGCCTGGTGAATGTAAGCAACGTATTTACAAATACAATGACATACTCATTCACCAACAACTATTCTTCATCAGCATGGTCAAAGAAACTTACATTCAACCCTCTGAACACTCTCAAGGTAACTGTGCCATATATAGGTGTGACATATAATCTCTCATTCAAGCCTTTTGATTATACGGATGAAGAGTCGGACACACAGTCAAAAACTGTTACTTCAAATAGCTTTGCCTTTACAAAGGATTTCGTCAAAACTCATTCGCTTGTATTCAGCAAGACTCTTAAGACTGACTCCTACGGTTCGTTCACCGGGGATTTGACATACATACTTTTCCCGCTTGACGGCACTGTCACGCCATCCCTCAAGTGGTCAAAGAGCGGTTTCTCGCTTTCTCTCTCCTGGCTCTTTAAGATTGAAAACGAGAAGTTCAATAAGGATGTAGCTAAACTCGGTCTTTCCTATTCCTCAACTTATTTCACTACTTCATCTTCTCTCAGTTACCAGACGAAGGATCTTGAAAGTGTAACAGACTACTTTGACCCGTTCTCAATGGAGTCTTCTGTCAGGCTCCAGAATAAGGATAAAAACTATTATATTGAGGAGACAGTGAAGGGGGACGGCACTACAGATGGCTTTGTAAGCGAATTGAAGACAACTGTGAAGCTCAATGAGATAACCGGGACAGTCACTCATAAACGCGACAGCACGACAAATGATATCGAGCTGGACAGCATAAACATACAGAGTAATGTAAAGGGAAAGTCATTTCAGCTTTGGAAGGGAAGATTCTATCTTTCATTCGGACTTGATTCCACTCTTTTCATAAACACACAGAGCAGGGACAAGTCCTACCTGACGTTCTCTCCGAATATCATCCTGTCGGTAGCTGAGTTCATGGATATAAAATTCTCATTCAAAACCCAGAACAGCAAGTTTACCTCATATTATGATAATGACAGCTTTTCATTCCCGCTCTTCTGGGAGGATCTTGCGAGGAGCCTCGACTTTGTAGGGGATGGAAGGAGTAATACAAACTTCATCATGCAGAGCGCATCGCTGGAGGTTGTGCATTACATGGAGGACTGGAACCTCAACTTCAAGTATACGACATCATTTGTCAAGGGAAGTGACAACAATAAGACAGTTTATTCCCTGCAGCCGAGTTTCTCGATATACTTGTCGTGGAACACAATGCCTGACTTGAAGGCTGAAGAGAATTGGAAGCGGGATGCTTCAGGAAAATGGACGAGGCAGTAAGTGGCTGAAACATATATATTTGATGATGAAAAGACAGAATTGGTTCTTGGGCCTAATGACCGTAATCTTTCATATCTTGAACTTATTCTCGGCAGTGACATAACAGTGAAGGGGAACACTCTTACGCTATGGAGAAACACCCCTTTCTTCATCCCCCTCATGAAAAGGCTCGAGAGAGTTTCCTCCGAGCGGGGTGCCCTCGGAGAGGGTGAGATATATATGGAATTCCAGGAAGTGAAGGATGAAACTGAAACTCCGGATGAAATCTCAACTCCGGTAAAAGAGGGAAAGGAGTCCATAAATGTGTTGGGAAAGACTGTCTGGCCGAAGACGAAAACCCAGCGTGAATTCATCTCCTCACTGTTCTCGAGCCAGCTTGTCTTTGCCTCAGGACCTGCCGGGTCGGGTAAGACATTTCTATCTGTTGCTTTTGCCCTTGAGGAGATATTTTCAGGTCACAGAAACAAGATAGTTCTTACGCGTCCAGTAGTTGAAGCAGGGGAGTCATTGGGCTTTCTCCCGGGAGACCTCTCGCAGAAGCTCAATCCTTATCTCAGACCCCTCTATGATGCAATGGATCTCCTTCTTAATCCCCAGCAGATAAAGAGACTTGAGGAAAACGGAACAATTGAGATAGCTCCTCTTGCATACATGAGGGGACGGAGTCTCAATAACTCAGTGGTGATTCTTGATGAGGCCCAGAATACCACAAAGGGACAGATGAAGATGTTTCTTACCCGAATAGGGGAGTCCAGTACGGCAATTGTCAACGGAGATCCGACACAGATTGACCTCCCGAGGAAGAGCGATAGCGGATTTACTGAGGCAATAAGAATATTGGATGGAATTGACGGCCTCTCTGTGGTAAGATTTACTCATCGTGATACTGTAAGGTCCCGCCTTGTGAGGGAGATTGTCAAAGCTTATTCCGTGGAGGACAGAAATGAGTAAAGCCGGAAAAATATTCAAAGGATTCTCGAAAGGGGAACTTGTGGCATTCATCATTCTGATGACTCTCTGTTTCTTTCTCTCTGTTGCAATACCGCTTCTGCTTTCATCAAATACAATCTTTGCAATCAAGGCGACAAAGACATATAAGGAAAACGAACTCAGTGACGAAAATCTTGTCTCCCCGATAACCTTCTCATACATAGATGAGGAGGAGACGGAGGCGAGAAGGGATAAAGTTGCAAAAGGTGTCTTTCCTTACTATGCTTATTCATATAGCGCGTCCCTTGCTATGAGTAGTAAAGCCGGAATGGTCTACGATTATCTTATGTATGGAACGGAAATAAGTGATGAGTCACTTTCTCCTGTCGTAACACTGCTTTCCTCTCTCAGCGACAGTACCAGAAACGGTATGTATGGGGCTATTGTCAGTGAAACAGTCAATTATTTCATGAAATCCGGAATATTTTGTAGTGATGATATAAACTATATGATTTCAGAAGGCTATACATCCCTTTATGTCATCAAATCTGATGAACTTCCATATACTCTGAAGGGACTGAGTGTCTCAGTTGATGATGTCTTTGTTGAGGATGATATCGAATCTCTGGCATACCGCTGGATAGTCCTGTCTTATCCTGATGTTGAGACGTCGGAAGTTCAGGTACTTGCCGATATCGTGAACATGATAAAGGAACCCAATGTCTTTTATGATGAGGTATATACGGAATCGATGAGAGAGAAGGCCCGTGACAGTGTGAATCCTGTAGTCGTGAGTGTGAACAAGGGGGATTATATACTCCGTGTTGATACTCTTGTCACGGCTGAGCAGTTGAGAACACTTAATATCCTCAACTCAAAGAGAGTTACGAAAATGTCATTTTCGTCTTTCCTTCCTAGAATTATCATTTCCTTCTGCATTCTATGGTGCTGGTTCTTTTATTCAAACAAGGAAGTTAAGTATGAGTACAGAAGGGGGCAGTATACTGTAATCAGCCTTTCACTGCTTGTTCTCTCCCTCCTCCTGGGATTTTTCCTTGCCTGGAAAATAGTCGGAATGGGGTACACAATCTTTGACTCTATGATGCCGATTCTCTTCATTGCCATGATCGGGGTATCGATATCGAATTCAATAAAATATGGGATGGCCAATGTGCTTTCTCTGGGCGTGATGTATATCCTCTGGCCGGATTCCTCATTCTTCTCGCTTGTCTATTATTTCCTTTGTGGTTTCATAGTCTGTTTTTTCATAAGAAAGAGCAAGGGGCGTTTCGATACAGTCTCTACATGCATCAAGTGCGCGGGGATTCTTGCTGCTGTGACATTCTTCTTCTCCCTTCTGAACACAACGAGCATATACCAGCTGCTCTTCTTGTGTATAGGAGTGTCCCTTAACGTCATAATCTCATTTGTTCTCTATTCGATTGTACTTCCTGTCCTTGAGAAGGTATGCAACATACCTACAAAACAGAGGCTTATTGAGCTTGCATACACAGACAATGCGACTCTGACACAGCTTAACCAGGTGGCACAGGGGACATATAACCATGTAAAGAATGTCTCTGACCTTGCATATAATGCTGCCCAGGCCATCGGATGTAATGCCGAGCTGGCCCTTGTGGGCGCAAGGTATCATGATATCGGGAAGATGACCCATCCGGAGTATTTTGTAGAAAACCAGAGCGACAAGAATGCCCATGACCAGATTTCAAGCCAGCTCTCATCATCGATTATCAAGTCTCACGTAAGGCTTGGACTGGAAAAGGGAAAGGAGATTGGGCTTCCGCAGGAGGTTCTGGACATAATCGGCGAGCATCATGGTAATGACATTATCAAATACTTTTACAATGAGGCCGTGAAGAATTCCGGGAATAAGTCGACCGTTGTCAAGGAAGACTTCATGTATGACGGTACACCTCCAACAACTAAGGAGAGTGCAATTGTCATGATTGCTGACTGCGTTGAGGCGGCAACAAGAACAATTAAGAGGC
This sequence comes from bacterium, assembly GCA_963640795.1. Classification (GTDB taxonomy): domain Bacteria; phylum Spirochaetota; class Spirochaetia; order Sphaerochaetales; family Sphaerochaetaceae; genus Ornithospirochaeta. The sequence continues at coordinate 19,088 of CAVIAZ010000001.1, forward strand.
CTAACCATCAGAAGTACGAGAAGTTCATCAATACAATCATCATAGAGAAGGTTGCACACGGACAGCTCGATAATTCCGGTCTGACAATGAAGGATCTGAAGACAATAAAGGAAGCCTTTATTCCGACTTTGATAGGACGTGACCATCACAGAATCAGTTATTCTGATGATGACGAAGATTGAGGATAGATTATGTATACACTTGAACCGGAGGATTTTCCTCTCTCAGATTATGTGAATGAAAAACTTGAGAAGATTCTCTCCTACCTTGATGAAGAAAGAGATTTTTCAGTGACTTTCGTCTCTGATGAGGAGATACAGGCTCTCAACAGGGATTACAGGAATATGGACATGCCGACAGATATACTTACATTCAGGCTCGGAGACGGCGACGATGACTTTCCTCCGTCTCCCGATGAGATGGGAGATATCTTCATATCACTTGAAAGCTGTAAGCGGAATGCCGAGGAATTCGGTGTCGGTTACCTGGAGGAACTGGAGCGGCTTCTTCTTCACGGTATACTTCACCTCAGGGGGCTTGACCATGCAACAAATGATTTTAACACTGAGCCCATGCTTATAGAGCAGGAGAGGATATTATCTGCACTGAAGTGAAAGACATTATCAGGCACACTCCTCTGGACGTGATGTTTTTTGTTCTATATTTTCTTTCCATTATTGCAATTTTGAAGAGAATATGATAAAGCATATCTGCTTGTTAACGATAGTTTATTATCGAAATATCTTTGTTCTGTTTAAGGAGAAATAAAGAATGAAAGTTGGTATTAACGGTTTTGGTAGAATCGGTCGTTTCGTCTTCCGCGCAGCTATGAGCCGCAAGGATGTTGAGATTGTTGGAATCAATGACCTCTGCCCGGTAGATTATCTGGCTTATATGCTCAAGTATGACACAATGCACGGCCAGTTCGAAGGAACAATCGAAGCTGACATGGAAAAGTCAGAATTAATTGTCAACGGAAAAAGAATCAGAGTAACAGCATGCAAGGATCCTAAGGAACTCGCTTGGGACCAGGTCGGTGCTGAATATGTTGTTGAGTCAACAGGTCTCTTCCTCACAAAGGAGAAGGCACAGGCTCATATCGAGGCTGGTGCAAAATATGTCGTAATGTCAGCTCCTTCAAAGGATGACACACCGATGTTCGTATGTGGTGTAAACGAAGATACATATGTCAAGGGAACACAGTTTGTCTCCAACGCTTCCTGTACAACCAACTGTCTTGCTCCTATCGCAAAGGTTCTCAATGATAACTTCGGAATCAAAGACGGTCTTATGACAACTGTCCACTCAACAACAGCTACACAGAAGACTGTTGACGGACCAAGCATGAAAGACTGGAGAGGCGGACGTGCTGCTTCTGGCAACATCATCCCGTCATCAACAGGTGCTGCTAAGGCTGTAGGAAAGGTTATTCCTTCCCTCAACGGAAAGCTCACAGGTATGTCAATGAGAGTTCCTACTCTTGATGTTTCTGTTGTTGACCTCACAGTCAACCTTGCTAAGCCTGCAACATATGCTGAGATTTGTGCAGCTATGAAGAAGGCAAGTGAAGGCGAGCTCAAGGGAATCCTCGGCTACACAGAGGATGCAGTTGTATCTTCAGACTTCCTTGGTGACACAAGAACAAGTATCTTCGATGCTAAGGCTGGTATCGCACTGACAGATACATTCGTCAAGGTTGTTTCCTGGTATGACAACGAAATCGGATACTCAAACAAGGTTCTTGACCTCATTGCACACATGAAGAAGGTTAACGGCTAATAAGAAGTCGCTTGATTTGTTATGGGCCTGTTCATACGAGCAGGCCTTTTTATCCTTAAAGGAGTAAATTATGGTTTTAAATACAGTTAAAGAAGCTGATCTTAAAGGAAAAAGAGTTCTCGTCCGTGTTGACTTCAACGTTCCTGTAAAGAACGGTGTTGTAACAGATGATACAAGAATCAGAGCTGCTCTTCCGACTCTCAACTATATCCTCTCACAGGGGGCAAGCCTTGTTGTGATGTCACACTATGGAAGACCAAAGGGACAGAAGAACCCGGAGTTCTCCATGGCACCTATTGCTTCTGTCTTTGAGAAGGAACTCGGTAGAAAGGTTACCCTTGCTCCGGATGTCATCGGAGACGGCGTAAAGAAGCTTGTTGATGCACTCAAGCCGGGAGATGTTCTTCTTCTTGAGAACGTTAGATGGTATAAGGAAGAAGAGGCTAATGACCCCGGATATGCAAAGGAACTTGCTTCCTATGGTGATGTATATGTAAACGATGCATTCGGCACAGCTCACAGAGCACATGCTTCTACAGAGGGTGTTGCCCACTATCTCCCGTCATATGCCGGACTTCTTATTGAGAAAGAGGTGAAGTTCATGGCTCCGCTTCTTGAAAATCCTGAGCATCCGTTTGTTGCAATCATCGGAGGCAGCAAGGTTTCAAGCAAGATCAGCGTGCTCAAGAGTCTTGTAAAGACATGTGATACAATCGTAATCGGTGGCGGAATGGCATACACATTCCTCAAGGTTCTCGGACACAGTGTCGGCAAGAGTCTCATTGAGGATGATTACCTCGAAGTTGCTTCTGACTTTCTGAAGGCTGCAGAAGAGAAGGGCGTCAAGGTTATCCTTCCTGTTGATCATCTCTGTGCTGAAGCATTTGATGAGAATGCTGAGCCTGTCTATGTTGATTCCCTCGATATCCCGGAAAACCTTATGGGACTCGATATCGGAACCAAGACAGTCGGCCTTGTTGTTGATGCCCTCAAGAGTGCAAAGAATGTTGTCTGGAACGGCCCGATGGGTGTCTTCGAGTTTGCGCAGTTTGCAAAGGGGACAGAGGCTGTTGCCAAGGCTCTTGCAGACAGTAATGCCGTTTCAGTAGTAGGTGGCGGTGACTCAGTTGCTGCAATCAACAAGTTCGGTCTTGCTGACAAGATCAGCCATGTTTCTACAGGTGGCGGAGCTTCCCTCGAATTCCTCGAAGGAAAGACACTCCCGGGAATCGCTGCATTGGAAAAAAAAACTAGAAAAATCTATATAGCAGGCAACTGGAAGATGAATCTTCTTCCAAGTGAAGCAAAAAAGTATGCTTCTGAGCTTGCCGAGGCTTACAAGGTCAACAACTGTGACTGCCGTTTCATGATTGCATGTCCTTTTGTTGACCTTCCTTATGTCGTTGAGGCAGTTAAGGGTTCATCCGTCATCGTTGCTGCAGAGAATATGGCTGACCACACATCCGGTGCATATACTGGAGAGGTAAGTCCTTTGATGCTTAAGGATATCGGTGTAAATACTGTCATAATCGGTCACAGCGAGAGAAGACAGTACTATGGAGAGACAGACGAGATTGTCAACTCAAAGGTTCTTCTTGCACTTGAAAATGACATGGAAGTTGTTCTCTGTGTCGGGGAGACTCTCTCGGAGAGGGAAGGCGGAAAGCTTGAAGAGGTACTTTCAAGGCAGCTTGAAGTCGGTCTCAAGGGTGTTGCTCCGGAGAAAATGTCAGCAGTCACAATCGCATATGAACCGGTATGGGCAATAGGGACAGGTAAGACTGCCACACCTGAAGACGCAGACAGTGCACACAAGTTTATACGTGAAACTGTAGCCTCTTTATTCTCAAAAGATATTGCAGAAAACCTGATAATACAGTATGGTGGTTCAGTAAAAGCTGAAAATGTTAAGGCATTGATGGCTAAGGAGAATATCGACGGTGCTCTCGTCGGAGGTGCATCCTTGTCACTTGATAAGTTCCTGCCGATCATGTGTTATAACAAATAGTTAGAGGTAATTGAAATGGGTGTTTTAGGAATTGTCCTGCTGGTAGTTTTCTGTGTTGTTGCTTTATTGCTTCTATTCCTTATTACAATCCAGGGACAGGACAGTGTAGGATTGGGAAGTGTCTTTGGCGGTAATTCGGATTCTGCTTTCGGAAGCGGAACATCAGGATTCATTACAAAGATTACAGCAATTCTGGCTGTAGTATTTATGGTTCTTTCACTGGTAGTTGCTCTTGTCAACAAGTCCAGCGACTCAGAGATTCAGAACATGATCAAATCCACTGAGACGACACAGGTTGAAGGAACAACATGGCTCAGTGATGATGCTGCAGAAAGCACCACATCAAACTGATTAGTTAGATTTTATGCCGACTCCTTTTAATTAAGGGGTCGGTTTTCACTTAGGAGTATTCCTGATGAGAATTGCAGTGGTGGTTTCCGGAAGAGAAGGGGAAAATACCAAACTGAAAGAAATAGGGAAAGCTGTTGACTCTGCCCTGACAGGCAGGGGCTATTCTGTTGAACTCATCAATACTACATTGGATGCAGACAAAAAGCTCATACTTTTTGATTATCTTGTCTTTGTAAGTGAGACAGCTTCTTTTTTCAGCAAAAAGATTGTTGATTCATTGGGCGCATATCTTAAAAACTGTGGTAACATATCTGGAAAGAGGTGTGCAGCAGTCCTTAGAGGAAGCACGGTTTTCAAGATGGGTGCCATGAGCGAACTCATGCGTATTGTCGAGTCGGAGGGTGTGGTCCTCACGACAAGCCAGATTGTCTCGTCTTCCGGTGATGCGGCTGCATTTGCCGGATCAATTAACGTTGAAAGGAATTTTTAGATATTATGAAGAAACTGTTATCTATTATTTCATTATTGCTTTTATTCGCATTTTCACTCTCTGCAGCGACTATTTCCAGTCCTGCTGCAACAGTCAATCTGACCAAGAATAAAGTCATTAGTATGGATACTCTTAACAGTGAGTATGACAGATATACCTCTGCAGGATATACAGTAACAAAACTGGATGTTCTCAATGCTCTTATTGATGAGATTCTCATCGACCAGGGTGCGGCTAGAGACGGCTATTCTGTCTCTGACAGTGATGCTGAGCTTTTGTATGCACAGCAGAAGACAACTATAGAGAGCCAGCTTGGTGCTTCCATAACAGATGATGAGTTCAAGACTCTTGTAGAAGAGCAGTATGAAAGTGTAGATGCTTATAAGACATATCTTAAGAGACAGTATCTGACTCAGATGTATGTTTATGGTGTTAAGTCTGCTGTCGTGAATAATGTCACTGAGCCTACTGAAAAGGAAATCAAGGCATGGTACAGACAGAATTCATCTTCCTTCATGATGCCGGAAAGGGTAAGGCTCTCCGTTATAGCAATAGAGAAGACAGACGATGCAGAGACGAACAAAAAGAACCTTGCAACTCTTGAGTCTGCATATTCCCAGATTAAGGCAGGGACACTTTCTTTTGAGAAGGCTGTCCAGACTTACAGTGGGGACACAGCAAGTAAATCATCTGGCGGGGACTGGGGCTTTATGAGCGACACCACAACAACCCGCACAAGCATGGGTGATGATTTTGTTGATGCCGTGATGCTGATGGATGCAGGCGACATTGAGGGTGTGTTCGACACTCCGTCCATTTATTGTATAGTAAAGTGTACAGTCCACAAGGATGCTGAGATTCTCGCTCTCGATGACACTATCGAGGATTACAATATTACTGTCTATAATTATATTTACCAGGGATTGACATATCAGAATAGTCAATATGCTTATGTTAATGCATACAACGAATTGGTTGCCGAGCTGAGAACTCAGGCAAAGATTAATATTTTATACAAAGAACAATGAGTATTAAGTTAGAACGCCACAAAGCCAGGGAAATTGCCATTGGCACATTATATTCATTAGATTTGTTATCCAATCTCCCGCCTGTCGGGGATTGGTTTATGTTTCAGGGATTGAGTGACGAGGAGGTTGAGAGTCTCAGTGACTCTGTGAAGATATACTCGCGTTTCCTTATTGAGGGGACCATCGCTCATCTTGAGGAGTGTGACTCTCTGATCAAACGATATTCCAATAACCGTTCCATCGATATGATAGACACGGTTGACCGGGAAGTACTTCGTATATCATTCTTCCAGCTTCTTTATGACAAGGAGACACATCCGACAATCGTCATAGATGAGGCTGTTAAGCTTTCCCAGGAATTGAGTAACGACGTATCCTTCCGCTTTATAAACGGTGTTCTTGATGCGTATGTGAAGGAGTCTGAATGATTCAATATAAGAATGATTTTGAGATAGACAAGATCCGCTCGTCATGCAAACTTCTTGCTGAAATGTTCGAGACTGTGGGTGAGAAGATAACGGAGGGGATATCAACCTGGGATGTGGACAGAATGTGTGAGGACTTTATGCGTAAGCATCACTCGAAAGGTCCGTGCAAGGGATATTTTGGTTTTCCGAACGTATCATGCACTTCTGTTAATGACACAATTATCCACGGGATACCTTCAAAGCGGGATATTCTCAAAAGCGGAGATCTTCTGTCCCTTGACGTGTGCATCAGTCTTGACGGATACATATCGGACAGCACTCATACTTATGAGATAGGTAAGGTGAGCGAAGAAGTCCATAAGTTCAGTACAGAGACAAGGAAGGCCCTTTATCTTGGAATTGAGGCAGCAGGAAAGGCTAATGCACGTATCCTTGACATCGGCTACGCAGTAAGCACTCATGCCAGGAAATTCCATTATGGTATACTCAAGGATTATTCGGGGCATGGTGTCGGCCTTGAACTTCATGAAGACCCGGAAGTCCCGAACTATGTATCCTTGAGTTATCCGAACCCGCGTATAAGGAAGGGAATGGTCTTTGCGATAGAACCGATGCTTATGATGGGTGGAAGCAGTAGGTATCATCTTCTTGATGATGACTGGACAGTCAAAACAAACGACGGCTCATATGGATGCCACTGGGAACATACTGTAGCTATCACTGATAACGGCCTGGAAATATTGACAGAGCTTTGAGGGAGAGAATTTATGGAACAGCCTAAGAAGGATTTCATCACTTGTGATATGATTCGCGATGCGGGAATTAAGCTTGCTCATAAGATGTATACAGAGGACCATTTTGTTCCTGATGTCATCTATGACTCTCTCCGTGGAGGTGCATACCTTGCTAATGTCATCAGCGAATACTATAAGCTCCAGATTTCCAAGACAGACAGGGAGCCTGTTTTTTATGCTGCTGTTGTAGCCCGTTCATACGGCAAGCTTGTCGAACATACGAATAAGGTTGACATTGACGGCTGGACATGGTCCCCGAAGAATCTCAAAAAGGGACAGAAGGTCCTTATTGTCGATGATATATTCGACACTGGTCTTACTGTAAACTCGCTCTGTGAGACTATTATGAAGAACGGTATTCCAAGGGAAGACATAAAGGTTGCTGTATATGACTACAAGGTATCATTATACCAGTGGGTTGACGGGAAGCCGGTTCTGCCTGTACAGCCTGACTACTACTGCCGTAAACATATATTGAAGAGCAAGGATGACTATCTCTGGATACATTATACCTGTCATGAGTTCATAGGATTAACCCATGATGAGATTGAAGAGGTTTATTCCGACGAGGAAGTGAAGAGGATTCTTCATGAAATCTGTGAGGATTAAGAAATGAGAAGGGCTGCCGTAAAAGCAGCCCTTAAATATTCATTGGGATAATTTCCATCCCGAGTCAACTGACTTGGAATCGAGGTTGATACAAACAGCACCGCTTGATGCAGAAATGGCATTGATGTACTTTGAGTTAACAACAGATACAATTGTCTTTATCTCATAATTGCTGAGGCTGGATAGTGTTGTTGTCTCAATTGTTCCTTCAGAGTTTCCTACATAGACCTCCTTAGCCTTATTGAGGAGGAAATAATAGTTTGTTCCGTCATAGAACATCTGCTGCTTAGTGCCGGTTGTAAGTCCAGTCGATTTCTTCTCTTCCCCGTTGTAATAGATGGAACCTGACTTATTTACATAGTATTCCCCGATACGGGAATTATACTTATTGCTGTTCTCTTCCTTCACAGTCTCATCATAAGTGAAGTAGTAGAGAGTGCTGTCTTTGTAGCCGATGAAAGTTGATTCACCGATGTAGCTGACATCTGTATATTCTGTTTCTTTTACGGTTACAGAAGAGGTAGTCAAGTCTGAGAAAGAGCCATAGAATACAGCGCACTTTCCTTCGTTTTCGCCGGAGAGAATAGAGAAGACAACAGCATATTCATCATCTTCAAATGTGGCACTCTTAAGCCTGTAGAGGGAACTGTCCAAGCCAGTAAATTCAGCCATGTTCCCTTCATTGTCGACAGAATAGTACTTGCTGTCACTTTCGCTGTAATAATAAGCTTTCCAGCTGGATGTGCTTTCGCCTGATGCGGCCAAAGCATTTCTTGCATTTATGCCTGTTGAGACAGAATTGCCGACTTTTGCACTGCTTGCTGAAGCTGTTCCGTCAAAGGCAAAAAAACCCTCATCAGAGCCGACAATATAAATATCGCTGTCAGCTATCTTTCCGAGGACAGATGTAATTGTATAGCTTTCCTTTTTCACAGACTTTCCAGCTTCCTGGAAGAGTCCCTCAGCTGAGTCAATGTTACATGAAACAGCAAATAGGGAAATGACAATCAAAAACAAAGGTAATATCTTCTTCATTCGCTAGCCTCCTTTAATGTCTGTAAGTTACAAAGAGATGAGCCGGAATAGAGGTGTGAAAGCCGAGCTTAGCTGTGTTGAAGTAGAGTTCTGGAGTAAACTCAAGTCCGGTCTTTATACCTATTCCCCAGTTGTCGGTAAAGAAGTACCTTGCACCGACGTTCAGGGCAAATGAAAGACAGAGCATTGACTTGTCATTGTAGCTTATGTAATTAAACCCGGCGCCGAAAGAAAGCGGGGTCTCGAATTTCCCCTGAAGAGGCACGTAGCTGACTCTGAAGAGTAGTGGAACCTGTGTAAAGAGATGCTCATCGGTGCATCTGTTGAACTGGTAGCCGATCTCTCCGCCGAGTGATATCTTTGATGTTACAAAAACTTCGTAGTCTATTGAACCATATCCCCCGATATTGAAGTGAGTGCCGTCTTCTCCCCACCAATAGCCGGTAGTCCAGCTGCCGTCAGATAACTTATACGAATTGGTGAAAGGAAGATCCGCACCGACTGTAATCGAGAAGGTCTGGGATCCGTTGTCGTAATAATCTTCAGCTCCGAGTGAGAACACTATGAGGAGCGAAAGGAGGATTAACAGAAATGATTTCTTTTTCATGGCCAAAGTATACAGTAAAATGGATTATCTTTCAAATTGAGTATTGTAGTCGGTATAAGGTATGAAGTAAAATAAAAGAGTGATTGAATTAAAGTGTAAAGAACTCTCAAAGAGAATTATCGACGATGTTAAAAAAGAAACATTACTCTTTGTAAATAAAGGAAATAGAGCGCCGTCTCTTGCCGTTGTACTTGTCGGAAACGACCCGGCAAGCCAAAGCTACGTAAAGAGCAAGACAAAAAGATGTGATGAAGCAGGATTTATGCATTTTCAATATTCCTTAAGTGAAGATTCTCGGGAGAGTGATGTCATAAATCTGATTGAAAGACTGAATAATGATGACAATGTGGATGCAATTCTTGTCCAGCTTCCGCTTCCTTGTCATATAAACAGGGACAGGGTAATTGATGCGATATCACCAAGAAAGGATGTTGACGGCTTTACGCCATTCTCACTTGGAATGCTTGCATCAGGAAGGTCTTCAATAATCCCGTGCACCCCGCTTGGGATAACTGAAATCCTGAAGAATTGGAATATAGAGACAAGAGGAAAGAGGGTATGCATTATCGGGCGTTCAGCCATAGTGGGGAAACCTCTTTCAATCCTTCTTTCAAATCCCGGGTTCGATGCAACTGTCACACTATGTAATTCTTATACTGATAACCTGAAATCAATTACACTTGAAAGTGACTTAATCATTGTTGCAGCGGGAAGGCCTGGATTGATTGACTCCTCATTTGTTAAGGATGGGGCTGCTGTAATTGATGTCGGAATCAACAGGGTTGAGGACAGTACCAGGGAAAAGGGATACAGACTTACAGGGGATGCTGATTTTGACTCGTTTGCCTCCAGGGATGTTATGATTACACCGGTTCCCGGTGGAGTTGGTCTTATGACTGTAGCGGCCCTCATGATGAACACACTTGAATGTGCAAGGAATAGAATAAATAAATGAAATATCTGATAGAGACTTATGGATGCCAGCTTAACACAGCCGAGAGCAACGCAATTGAAATCCTATTGAAGGGAAGGGGACTTGAAAGTACCGATAATCCCGATGAAGCTGACGCAGTAATCATAAATACATGTTCTGTGAGAAAAACTGCTGAGAACCGCATTTGGGGAAGACTCGGATTCTACCATGCAATCAAAAAGAGGAAGAACCTTATCCTGATTGTCACAGGCTGTATGGCGTCCAGGCTCCGTGACGAATTGAAGAAAGAGGCACCTTTTGTTGATTTTGTGGCAACCAATGAGGAAAAGGACAGCATTGCTTCATTCATCTCCGGGGAGGAAAAGAAAGATGAAGAGAAATACTCTTTTCTCTCTTCATATTACAAACCGGGAGAATTTTCCTCTTACATCCCGATTATGAATGGGTGCAATAACTTCTGCTCATACTGTATCGTGCCTTATGTCAGGGGACGTGAGGTCTCACGTGATACTGCTTCCATCATTGAGGAAGTGAAATTCCTTGACAGTATGAACGTTAAGGAGATTACACTCCTGGGTCAGAACGTAAATTCCTATTCTTCCAAATATGACGGGGAGGAAGTTGATTTTCCCCGCCTACTTGAGCTTATTACCCCCTACATGAAGAATATACTTTGGGTAAGGTTTGAGTCCCCTCATCCGAAGGATTTCTCCGATCATCTGATTGATGTGATAGCAACTAACAGTAAGGTCAGTAAACACATACACCTTCCTATGCAATCTGGAAACAGCAGAATTCTCTCTCTCATGAACCGCCATACGACAAGGGAGAAGTTCATCGGTCTTGTGGAGTCGATGTATAAGAGGATTCCCTCTCTCTCACTTGCTACCGATGTTATTGTCGGTTTCCCGACAGAGACAGAGGAAGAGTATCAGGACACGCTCTCGATGATGGAGATAATGCATCCCACAGAGGCATTCATGTACTATTTCAATTCACGTGAAGGGACTCGTGCTGCCACAATGGAGGGCCAGCTTGATGAGAAGACAAAGATAGCAAGGCTTGAGAGACTTATTAGAGAGCAGCTTGAGCGGCAGAAGATTATAAGGGAGAGCGAACTTCCGCTTGAAAGAGTGAGTATAATTACATCTGAGAGCAGGGACGATAAGACAAGGTATCTAACACGTGATGAGCATAATTATTACTACTCTGTAGAACCTTTAACAAAACATGATATAGGGGATGTGATTAAAGTCAGGGCTACGGAGCTCTGCGGTAATACATTCCGGGGAGTTGAAATTGTCTCTTTATGAATCTTTTTTCACTCTAATCGAGTCTTCACGTCGTATTGTTGCCTTCACGGGAGCCGGTATAAGCACCCTCTCGGGTATTCCTGATTTCCGCTCGGCGGGAGGAGTATACTCCAAGAAGTTCGGTTCCCTTAACGTGGAGGATATTCTCGATATAGACTTCTTCATGGCTCACCCTGAGGAATATTATGCCTGGGCCAAGACTGGCTGGTATGGGGATGAAGTCTATACCCCCAACATCATCCATAAAGTATTGAAGAAGATGGAGGATTTGGGACTCTTGAGTGAAGGTGTCTTTACACAGAACATCGATTCCCTTCATACATATTGTGGTTCAAAGAAGGTCTATGAACTTCATGGAACACTCAGGACATCAACATGTGTCATATGTGGGAGAAAATACTCATTTGATGAAACAAAGAGAAGAATAAAGAATTTAGCGTACCCGGTTTGCGACTGCGGGGGACTACTCAAGAGTGACATAGTCTTTTATGGCGAGTCTCTTGATGAGAATATACTCTCTGCTGCCTATAAGGCATTTGGGGAGGCAGATCTTGCAATTGTTCTTGGATCTTCTCTTGTAGTAAACCCTGCTGCATCATTACCATATATGACTCTACAGAATGGTGGTAAAGTTGTAATTGTCAACAGAGACAGGACTTATCTTGATGAAAAAGCTGCGTTCGTCTTTAGAGATCTAAGTGAATGGGGAGATGAAATGGATAAGTTTCTTGAAAAAAGGGGACAGAGTATTCCTTCTTGAGGAAAAATTGATTATATTATTTAAAACACGCTTTTGGGGGTGTTTTGGTTTCGACTGGCTTTGCTAGGCTATAGACTGCGGATCAAGAGCTGACTTGTTAAACCGGCAAAAAAAATTAAATGCTAAAAAAGAAGAAGACTACGAAGTCGAATCTGAAGCATTTGCTCTTGCTGCGTAAGCGGTAAGGCAAAAAGAGGGAAAGTTAAGTCTCTGGCGGACTCTCTTCTTTGACAAAGGAGACTTATCTTCTGTAATTGTCTCGTGACAGGAGAGAAATCTTAGGGACTGCCTCATGTACAACGCAAGTTCTGCTGCCGAGTATGTGAATAAGATTAGAAACAGGACTATATCCGTAGACGTTTATAGGTAGACTGTTAGGACAGGAGTTCGAGTCTCCTCACCTCCAGATTCTTTTTTCCTTATCCGTGAATTCAGATAAGGATTTTTTTTTAGTGTAGATCCATGAAATTTACAGTGTGTGCCAGCGTGAGTGATAATGCATTCTTCTTGTTATAGAAATCAAATGCAGAAGAGAATGAGATGTCAATCTGTAGCCCGGGTTTATAGAGCCATGAAAGAGATGATGAGATGAGCAGGGTAGTCATCTTATCACCATAAAGCCTGTATCTGTAGTTATAGTCTATCTCTCCTGAAGTATATCCTTCTGTGCCATATTTTGAATCAATTGTGTAACTGCTTCCTCTGATCAACAATCCCAAGTCAAGGTTAGTGGAGATATTTCCAGATATGTATCCAATACTGATTTTCTGGTACAGACTGTTCGGCCCGAATTTGAATCCAAGATAGAATGCATTTGGTTCAGCTATGCTTCTGTACCCGTCCATGTAGAGTGGGACTGTAAACTTGCCGTCTTCCCTTTCCCTGTTGTACATATAAGGATTGCAGAAGTAAATCTCATAACTCAGAAGAAGACCTGTGCTGAACCCTAGTGAAGGCGAAGAGAGGGTGTATTTCTCACGGTCACTCCTTATTGTTGAACTTTCTTTCCCATTGATAATCTGCCACTCAATTCCTGCCATAATAGCATGGGCTGAGGGCTTCCCCTTCTCATGGCTTTCTGTCGGAAGATCAAAGTCGTCCATGGCAAATTCAGAATATATTCTTAAAGATGGGATAACCAACCATTCCGCATCAAGATAAAGCATTACATTCGAATAATTCTGGTAGAGATTATGATAGACTCCGAACGGCGAGATATCGACAAGGTTCGGGATACGTCCATAAATAAGATTGAGTTCTCCGATTGTGAATTTGAGGAAGTCAGAGTTGTATCCGATACTGTGAAGTATAATCGTCTTGTCCTGGCTTTCAGCATTTCTCAACGCTGCCCGGTTAGTGGAGATGTATACGAAGTTATACCTGAGTGATGAAATATTATATTCGGCCCATATGCTGTCAAGAAACGGGACATCACTGCTCAAAGCTATGTTGTGTGTAGCTCCTCCCCAGTTGAGCGGTCTTCTGCCTGCACTGAGAAAGAGATTCCCCGCTCTGAACTCACCGAACGCATAACGGGGGAAGTTAAGGTCAAATATATTGTTCAGAATACTGAAATCATATGGTATGTTGGAGTACGTTCTTTTTTCATAGTATGAGTTAAGCGTTCCTCTTATGTCTATATCAAAAACTATCCTGAAATATTCATCTTCTACCGAAAACCCTATATCACCAAGTCTGTTGTCTTCAAAATAGCGGTAATACACATCCTGTTTAGTTTCATAGAAACCACGGCTTCTGTATTCATCACTGTAGGGTGAAAGTGTGAGATCAAAAAGTGGGTAATTTGAATAACTCAAATCAGGAGAAAGCAAAAGAGTGGCATTGAATGATGCAAACAGCAGAAATGAGATAAGAGAAAGAAAGATAACAGAAATGAGTTTTTTTGCCATAACATCAACAATTTTACACATCATGGAGCAAACTTACAAAGCAAATTTCGGCTCTAATCTGTTAGAAATGCTCGCATTTGTATTAAACTTATCCCATGAGATATTACACAGTTGCAGATGTTCATGGATTCTATACGCCCCTTATGAAAGCCCTTGAAGAGAGCGGGTACTTCAGTGATGGCGGTGAGCACAAACTTGTCGTATGCGGGGACTTGATGGACAGGGGAGAGGAGGCTCTAAAACTCCAGGAATTCATTCTTTCACTTATGGAGAAGGATGAAGTCATACTCATCCGAGGAAACCATGAAGACCTGTTTCTGGATCTTGTTGATAATGCTTCCATATATATGACTCTGGATGGTCTCAAATCTCATCACTACACGAACGGAACAATTAGTTCGGCTCTTCAGCTTACCGGTTATGACATATATCAGGCAATTATGAGTCCCGTAATGTTCGGGGCTAAGGCTGTCAATACACCTTTTTACAACAGAATCATTCCGGCTACAATAAATTACTTTGAAACTGAGCGATATATCTTCGTCCACGGATGGATTCCGTGTACAACTCTTGGAGAGGATACTTTTATATATGACTCCAACTGGAGGGAGGCTAACTCAGAGCAATGGGAAAGGGCACGCTGGATCAATGGCATGAAAGCCTGGTCACGCGGAGTCAGGGAGAAGGGAAAGACAATAATCTGCGGACACTGGCACACGTCCTACGGCCACGCTGTGCTTGAGGGAAGATGTACGGAGTTCGGAGCAGACGCAGACTTCTCACCATTCACAGGTGACGGAATTTTAGCCATTGATTCATGTACAGCATATACCGGAAAGGTGAATTGCGTAGTACTTGAAGACTAATATCTGTTGAGATCCCTCAGCTCACGGCGCTGCTGGATTTTTGCATCCTTTTCCTTAATGGCCTCTTTCTTGTCGTGGACATTCTTACCGCGGGCAAGTGCAATCTTCATCTTCACGAGGTTACCTTTTATATAAATCTCAAGAGGAACTATCGTCAGTCCTTTCTCGTTGACCTTGCGTGTGAACTTCTTGATCTCCATCTTGTGGGCAAGAAGCTGACGCTTCCTGTCAGCCTGGTGGTTGAAGATGTTGCCGTGCGTGTAGGGCTGGATCAGAAATCCGACAAGTGTCAGCGTTCCGTTCTTTGCAACGATATAGCTGTCAGAGAAGGAGCATTTGCTTTCCCTGACAGATTTTACCTCAGTTCCCTGCAATGCTATTCCGCATTCAAGTTCTTCGAGTATTTCATAGTTAAAATATGCTTTCTTGTTTTTCTGTATCAGTTTGAAGTTCTTTTCGTCACTCATGTTTCACCAGCCTGAATCCGTTGAACTCGGATGTCTTTGCCTTGTTTGTGATTCCTATGTCATTGATCGTTATATTCTCGCTGACATAGCTTCCGCCCATCACGATTATATCATCAAAGGGATAAAGAGCAGAGAGTCTTATAAGTGTATCTTTGTCAACAAGTCTCATCAGAGGCATATATACTGTCTCTGTCATATCCCAGAGTTGCCCCATCAGAGAAGTAGGAGTTGAGGAATTATTTTCGACATAGACAAGGGACGTAACATATTTCTTATCTTCTGCAGAGAGGGCAGCCACTGTCCATTCGGTAAGAGTCGGGAGTGAGTATTCAACTCCGTCCTTTTCTGATTTCCATTTTATATAAGCCTCAGCGGCATACCAGCTAATGCACCTTATAGGCCTGGAAGAGCGAGAGGAGAGGGTGATGCCTTTGAGATAGTTCGAGTCAGCAAGTCCAAGGGAAACAAGCTCCTCCACATTGTCCCTGCTCCACATCGGGTTCTCATCAACAAAGGAGGCATACTCATTCTCTGTGACAAGATTCCCGCTCATCCAGAATGTGTCATAAGTAACAGTCTGCGGGAGGCTGTTGCTCTCCGGGTAGCTGGTCTCTGCTGTCTTACCAAGTGTAATCTGTCCTTCTTTATACTTATAAAAAGACCCATCTTTTTCAACTTCTATTTCTGTTGTTTTATCTGTCTTAATGACTTCATTGACAATACCTTCTCCATAGAGGGTTGAAAGAAAACCCTCCACACTTTGAAGTGAAGTGGAGATATAAGAAATGCCATTGTCATCAAGTATTTTCCGTCCGTTTATATAATCGTCATACATTGTGGATGAAGTTATATGTAATGCTCCGTAGAGCCATGCATCCGCCACATCCGTAATCCCCATCTCTGCTGCACTTTGAGAGAACTTAGTAAACACAGAGGGGTATTTGACATCCGCGCTGTAGTCGGTTATAGGGGAGTAGATGGCCACAGTTGAGGCAAATTCCTCCACAGCCTTCGACTTCGCCTCTTCTGTGTAGCTGAAAGAAGGTGTGACTTTATATACATAGTTATGGAAAAATGTGAAGAAAGAGTGTTTCGGAACATCAACTTCCTCTTTTCCGATTTCAATTCCCTCATAAGTGAATGTATATGTGTGACTTCCGCCCGTTGTCTCAAGTACAGTGCCGTAGCCGTTACCCAAATACCTTCCGTCCTCATAGACACCGAAAACGGGAAGTGAAGAAGAGAATGATATATATTCAACATTGCTCACAAGCCCGGGAAGAAGGCAGATTAGAAAGAATATTATTAAAAGAAAGAGAAAATGCAAAGCAAGGATATAATAAGCCGGGCGTATGCCGTGCCAGGGTTTCAGCTCCACTTTTTCAACTTCCGGAAGTTGTGGTTTTTTAAACATAGCATTAAGGTAAGCATCAAATCTTCTCTTGTCAATTAAGGGCGGGAAGTGTTACCTTGTCTCTATGGAAAAATTCCTCTGTTGGGTGGAAGACACCACAGTTAAGAGACTTACAAAAAGAAAAGCCAAAAGGCTCTACAACAAGACAAAAAAGAGGACATTCCTCTCAGAGGCGCTTGAGTGGCTGGATGCACTTGCCTTTGGTGTGTTCTGGGTGATAATAATCAACCAATTTCTCTTCCAGCTCTTTGTAATTCCCTCTCCGAGTATGGTTTCAACTCTTCTTGTTGGAGACAGGGTTGTTGTAAGCAAGACCGAGTACGGGATTGAAATCTATCCGGGAGGGCCTAAACTCTTTGAAAGTTCAAGCCGTGTACAGCGGGATGACATAATAACATTTTATAATCCTGAATATGATTCAAAGGGACCTTTCTTCGATATCTTGAGCCAGGCTATATACATGGGGACACTGTCTCTTGTAAACATCGACAAGGACAGTGACGGCAATGTTCGGGAAAGACTTTTTGTAAAGCGCTGTGCCGCCCTTGCAGGTGACAGGGTTAAGTTCATTGATGGTGATGTTTATATAAAAGTTGCGGGAAGCGGTGAATATGTGAAGGAGAGTGAACTACGTGAGACGAACAGCCTCAGTACCGCACCCCAGCGCAGTGTGGATACTTCCCTCTATGATGCCCTCAAGTCGGTGGCTAGGATTGAGGCTTACAGCGAAAAAGACCTAAGCTATCCTCAATATCTTGTAGAAGAGTACAGAAAGATGGCAGGTGGGGAATATGACTACAAGTTTGACCTCTATGAATACAACCGTGCCTACTATGATGAATTGAATAATATTGATCCGTCCGATATGACAATACGTGCTTCCCTTGCCAAATACATGGCAGGTATCTATGTGCCTGACGGCTCCGTACTGCCTCTTGGGGACAACAGGGATAACAGCCAGGACGGTCGTTATTTCGGTCCTGTCAGCGAAGACGACGTCAACGGACGAGTCATCGCACGCTTCTGGCCTCTTACCAGAATCAGTATTCTTACAGATGATTGATTCATATATCCCCTCACGTCCTGTCTCCCTTTATATTCATGTTCCGTTCTGCAGACAGAGATGCGATTATTGTGCCTTTTACTCATCGGTTCTTGATGAGAAGAAAAAAGATGATTTCTTTCTTGTGCTCCAGAAGGAACTGGAAGTCATAGTAGAGGAAATCCATAAGCCTTTTTATACAATATACTTTGGTGGTGGCAACCCTATTCTGCTCGGAGTAGACAGAATCCTCTCCCTTATTGAAATTGCATCAAGGTATGGAAAGAGTAAAGAGTGCACCATTGAGATAAACCCAGAGGACGTTTCAGCAGAGCTGGAGAGGCTCTACCCAGCAGTGAACAGGATTTCCACAGGAATCCAGTCCATGGCTGACAGCACCCTCTCTTTCCTGAACAGGAAGGCACGTGCCGGGGACAATATAAGGGCGATGGAATATCTTTCATCCTCTCCATTCATATGGAATGCTGATCTCATTACTGCAGTTCCCGGAACAACAGTCAGCGATGCTCTTTCTGACATAGATAAAGTTGTCCGGTATAATCCGGAGCATATCTCATTCTATTGTCTGACATTTGAGGAGAATACCCCCCTTATCAGACGTACGTCTCCGCTCGGGGAGGAGAAGGAGAGGGAATTCCTCCTCACGGGATGGAAGAGACTTAAGGATCTCGGATACAGCCACTATGAAATCAGTGCATTCGCAAAGCCCGGTTTCGAATGCAAGCACAACTCAGTCTACTGGGAGCTCGGGCAGTACATAGGACTCGGCCCATCTGCGGAGTCTTATCTCGGCTACAGTGACGGTGCGACAATGAGAAATACGGAGGACATAGACTCATACATTAAGTCTCCCGATTTCAACTGTGAGCGTCTTACGAAAAAAGAGACGGAGGAAAGTTTTCTGATAACAGCTCTCAGAACCTCAAAAGGGATAGAAAAGAGCGAATACGAGAGGAGATTTTCCTCTTCCTTTGATGAAACCTATCTTGAGGCAATACCCCGACTTGATGAGAATTGGTATGAAAATACCCAATCCTTTTTCCGCCTGACAGAAGAGGGTATGATGATGCTTAATACTGTCATATTGACGCTGAGCATGGTTATTTGATGAGAAAACGAAAGAAACAGGCTGATTTTAGATACAGAAAAAATGTAGATTCAGCTTATCTGAGTATTCATTTATATGGTTGCTTTCAGGCAAATATATTGACTGAAAAATACCGGCTGTGATAATTTCATGGGGTATTCTAAAAATATCGAGGTATATACATGTCTGGCCACAGCAAATGGGCAACTATTAAACACAAGAAAGGTATTGCAGACGCTAAACGCGGACAGGCTTTCACAAAACTCATCAAGGAAATCACAGTATGTGCAAAGATGGGTGGTCCTGATCCGGAGTCTAACGCAAGACTTAGAACTGCTATCCTCAAGGCAAGAGCTGAAAACATGCCTAAGGATAACATCGAAAGAGCCATCAAAAAAGGAAGCGGAGAGCTTGGTGCTTCTACTTTCTACGAATTAACATACGAAGGATATGCTCCCGGCGGAGTTGCCATTATTGTTGACACACTCACAGACAACAAGAACAGAACAGCAAGTGATGTCAGAAGCACACTCACAAAACTCGGTGGATCTCTTGGTGCTACAGGCTGTGTCTCCTATATGTTCCAGACAAAGGGTGTTATAACATACTCCACTGAAAAATATACAGAAGACCAGATTTTCGAGGTTGCACTTGAGAACGGAGCTGAGGATGTTTCCACTTCTGATGATGTCATCGAAGTAACAACTACTCCCGCTGACTTTGCAACTGTCCTTGAAGCTATGCAGGCTGCAGGCTTTGAGCAGGAGAGTGCAGATGTCCAGAGAATAGCTGATCAGACAGTTACACTTGACAGTGAGAAGGCCAACAAGGTTTTGAGAATAGTCGAGAGACTTGAGGAACTGGATGATGTCCAGCAGGTTTCAACCAACCTTGACCTTCCTGATGATTTTGAGGCTGAGGACTGAGAGTTGAATATACTTGGAGTTGATCCGGGTCTCGCTAATACAGGCTGGGGTGTCGTCTCTTATGACGGGAAGACATACCGGCCTGTTTCTTATGGTGTTATCGAGACTGCTGCAAATGAATCAATACAGAAGAGAATCTACACAATTGCACAGGATCTTGGAGTGCTTGCCGAGAAGTATGCCATTGACTGCGTGAGCATGGAGGATATTTTCTTTACGAAAAACATCTCATCTGCCATACCGGTTGCCAAGGTGATAGGTGCAGTCATCTACAAGTTCTCTTCAATGAACATCAAAACTTATCTTTATTCACCCAAAGAGATTAAGCTTGGGGTAGTGGGACTCGGAAATGCCGAGAAAACCCAGGTCCAGGACATGGTAAAACGTATCCTGAAACTCAGAGAAGTCCCCAAACCCGACCATGCTGCGGATGCTCTTGCAGACTGCATTTGCCATGTTACACACAGCTCGCTGAGACTTGTAAATCCGGAATAAGAAAGCAATATAAGTCGACTACTATTTCCGCCGTTGAAATATACGGTGGATTTTCATTTTTGTAGTGTCCATTTCTCTGTTTTTAAACTATTCTTTTTATATGATTAATGCCATTCGAGGAAAGATTGTTGAGGTGAATGATTCCTCAATAATTATTTTGACTGCTTCCGGAGTAGAATACTTCATTGAGATATCACAGATAAGCGCCAACAAGTTCAGGGGGCTCACCGGGGAGGAGAAGAACAATGCGAGAGTTTTGACTGTTCTCCAGCACAGGGAGGATGCAATGTCGCTCTTCGGCTTCTATGACGAGAAGGAGAGATTTACATTTAATGAACTCATCACCGTTCCTGGAATTGCTGCAAAAGGGGCACTCAAGATCCTTGGTGGAATCAGCGTGGATGACCTTGTGCTTGCCCTGGATCTCCAGGACGTGAAGAAACTCAGCAAAGTCCCCGGCCTTGGTGCCAAGACAGCACAGAAACTTATTCTCCAACTCAGGAATGTTCTTGTCTTTGACGAGACGGAGAGTACCGGCGAGAGTAAAGGTGAGGGAAGTACCAGCACCAGATTCAAGGATTTCATATCATCTTTCACAGACATGGGTTATGACCGCAAGTCTGTTATAAAGGCAATTGATGAGACCCTTGAGGAAGGAAAGGCATTATACTCCGGATTATCTGACAGAGATATCGAGAAGAAGATTTTCACTAATGTGCTCAGGAGGCTGAATTGATTAAGGAAAACACATTTGAGCTTGAAGACGCTAACCTTGAGGAGCGTACAGTAAAGCCGGAAATGATAGAGCGTGAGGAAGTACAGGAGAATATCCTGAGACCGAAGTACCTTGAGGACTTCCAGGGACAGAAGGAACTTAAGGAAAACCTTAAGATATATATTGATGCTGCAAAGAAAAGGGGAGAGGCTCTCGACCATATATTCCTCCAGGGGCCTCCGGGACTTGGAAAGACAACGCTTGCATCCATCATTGCAAATGAGATGGGAGCTGATATTAAGCTGACAAGTGCCACTGCACTCGATAAGCCCAGGGACCTTGTCGGTATCCTCACGAATCTGACTGCAGGTTCCGTCCTCTTTATTGATGAGATACATGGACTCAAGAAATCAATGGAAGAGACTCTCTATGTTGCAATGGAAGACTATAAGATAGACTGGGTTATTGGACAGGGACCGTCTGCCAGGACGATTAAGGTTGACCTTGAGCCATTTACTCTCATTGGGGCAACAACCCGAACGGGTGCGGTATCAAAACCGCTTGAGAACAGGTTCGGTATTCCAATTAAAATAGACCTTTACCCACCTGATGAACTGGCACTCATCATCAAGAGATCTGCCCAGATACTTGAAGCTAAAATTACAGATGATGCTGTCATGGATATTGCACGCTGCTCACGCGGTACTCCGAGAATAGCAAACAGGATTCTGAGGCGTATAAGGGACATAGCAGATATAAAGGGGGACGGAGTCATCAACCGTGAAATGACGTCGCTCGGGCTTGAAAAACTTGGAATTGACTCAAACGGACTCGATAAGACCGACCGCGATATTCTGAAAATCATCGCAACTACCTATTCTGGTGGTCCTGTTGGACTTGAAGCCCTTGCGGCATCACTCAATGACTCAAGTGATACGATTGAAGTCTACTATGAGCCGTATCTTATGAGACAGGGGTATTTGAAACGTACAACCAGGGGGCGCTGCCTTACACACAAAGCCTACGAAGTATTGAATATAGAGGACAGAGATGGAAACCAGGGATTTTTACTTTGATCTTCCTTCCTCTCTCATTGCGCAGGAACCTGCAGAGAAGAGAGGTGAGGACAGACTGCTTTTGCTTGATAAACATACCGGTAGGTATGAGGACCATATGATTAAGGATTTTCCTTCACTCTTGAGGGAGAATTCGATTCTTGTTGTGAACAACTCAAAGGTCAGGAAGGCCCGTATCTATGCTAAGAGTATGGAGACTGACGGCATTGTCGAATTTCTCTTTCTGGGAGAGAACACGGACGGAAGCTGGAATGCAATTGTAAGCAAGGCAAAGCGCCAGAGAACGGGGAAAGAATATATTTTCTCTACACTTGACGGGAAAGAATATACAACAGGCAAAATCATCAAAGAGAATGATGACGGGACAAGAGACATACTCTTCTCGTCTCCAATCAGCGAGGATTTCTTCCTCTCATGCGGCCATGTCCCCCTTCCTCCTTATATCAAGAGGGAGGACAACTTCAGTGACGAATCCAGGTACCAGACTGTTTATGCAAAAAACGAGGGAAGTGTGGCTTGTCCCACAGCTGGACTTCACTTCACTCCTCAAATTCTTGATGAAATAAAGAAGAGAGGAATTGAAATACTTGAAGTCACCCTTCATGTCGGAGCCGGAACATTCCTTCCCGTGAGAACTGACAGGATAGAGGACCATCATATGCACACAGAAAGTTACGAAATACCCCTTTCTGTTGCAGAACGTCTCAACGAGGCGAAGAGAAGCGGAAAGGAGATTGTTGCTGTAGGAACCACATCAACACGTACTCTTGAAAGTGCTGCAAATGAGAATGGGGAACTTGTGAACCTCAAGGGAAAGACAGATATCTTCATCTACCCGGGATACAAATTCAGGTTCATTGACTCCCTCCTCACTAACTTTCATACCCCGGAGTCAACCCTGGTCATGCTTGTAAGTGCCCTTGCAGGTAAGGATAACATCATGAATGCCTATCAACATGCAATAGAGGAGAAATACAGGTTCTTCTCCTATGGGGACGCAATGTTCATAAGAGCCTGATGCGTCCGATTTCGCTTATGATGGCAGCTGTTATCTCATTAATTGAGAGCCTGCCATCGATGGTGATCAAAGATACATCCTCCGGAAGGGATGAAAATTCCCTGAGGTAATTCTCCCTTACTTTCTTCAGGAACTCCTCCTTTTCGAAGAGTTCCTTTTCTTCTCCTCTTTTCTCAATACGTGACATGCAGTCTGAAGGAGGAGTGTCAATGAAGATTATACAATCAGCATGCGGGAAGGAAGAATTGATGGATGCTATGAATTCATAGTTGCACTGGACACCCTGGTAGGCAATTGAAGAGTAGAAATATCTGTCAGTGATTACAGTCTCCCCGTCATCAAGATGCCCGATAATCCCGTATTCGGGGTTATAGAGGTGGTCATCCCTGTCTGAAGCATAGAGGAGGGCAAGAGCTTCAGGGGTTGTTGAAAACTTTTTCTGCAATGCGTCTCTCACAAGTTTTCCTATCGGATTGTCGGTCGGCTCATGTGTGATGAAGACTTTCCTTCCGTTTTCCTCAAGATGCTTACCGAGTAATTTCATCTGGGTTGTAGTGCCTGCTCCGTCCAATCCTTCGAAAACAATCAACTTTCCTTTTTCTGCCATAATTGCCGTAATCCCGTTATCAATATAAAATGTATTGAGTATTGTATTGGTTTGGCATTAAGGAAACAAGATAAAGATGAAATTTCATAACAACATAAAGACAGTGCTAATTGTAATTTCAGTAACAGTTCTTTTCTTTGTCTCTTCAATGCTTATCCTTTTCAATCTTAATCTCACAAGCCCGACATTAATTGTAACGGAGAGCATTCTCGATTCCTTCTCCTCTGCCGATTCTGATTTCTCACTTTCATTCGACGGGATGGAACGTAACTTCCGTGACAGGATATTGATAAATAATCTTTCTCTTTATTACAAGGGAGAGGAAATAGCTTTCTTCGAGAAGACTGAAGTCAAGCTGGGACTCTTTGACATTATTTCATATTTTTTTAATTTTGAGGGTAGCGCAGAGATAGATTTCCTTACAGGGAATGTAAATGTTGACACTTCACTTTTTTCTGCAAGTGAAGAGAAAGATTCCTCTCTTGGAGATATAACACTCCCGTCATTCTTAAATTCACATAACCTCATCCTTACTTTCAAAGATATAGATGTAAGCATTGACGGCACAGGCGGAAATGTAGACGAGCTTACCCTGAGCTATGTTGCCCGGGAGGAGAAACTGGTCGGGGATGGGGAGATATCATCATTCCGGGTCAAAGTCTCTGGATATGATATCCTCTTGAATAACACTGCAGCATCTTTCAGCTGGGGAAAGACAATATATGTCAGTGTGGATCTCGGGAAGGTTGAACTTAATGGCGAAAACATAAACGGAAGTGTGGAGAATATAGAACTCAGTCTTACAACAGATGATTTTGCTTCCCTTAAAGATGGAAAAATCATGGCTGTGCTCAATATTGACTCAATCAGCCTTGAATATGACGGCATCACGTTGGACACAAAGGCAAATGAAGTCTGTTTCACACCAGATAATGTGACGGCATCGATAGTGAAAATCACGGGAGGAGTATCAGGATACAGCTACAATGTGAATGGGGTTGATGCTCTCCTTGAGGGTTATGATAACTATACAATCTCCTCAAAAGGAGCATACTTTTCAAGTGATAAAAATGACATCTCACTGGACAGCTTGAAGATTACAGGCTCATTGAAAAACGAGGATGCAGAAGTATCAGTTGAGAAAATCACCTCAGATATCTCTTCTCTGACGAGCTCACTTCTCGGAGTTGTTGACCTGAGCAGTATCAACGGGAATCTCAATTACAGTGAAGGTCTTTCCGTCTCCCTCTCACTCTCGAGCACAATAACAACACCAAGTGAGAAGATAGATGACATATCTTTCTCATTCGGTGCTGAGGTTGATATAAAAGAGAATGAAATCAGTAATGCCCGTTTTGACCTTACTGATCTCTATCTAGGATATGGGGAAAGATACAACTCTTCTGTCAATGTAAGCGGAAATCTTGATTCAGCTGTAATTACTCTTGACTACGGTTCCTTTGACATTGACCTTGTGGCATCACTCAAAAAGTCATCTCTTGAGGGTAGCTTGATAGTTGATAGCCTTCCGGTTTTGAGAATTAAACCCCTTCTTAATGAAGGTATATCATCTCTTTTTGAAGATGAGTCAATATTCAGTTTATCCTCATATTTTGACCTTTCTTTCAAAGACGGTGTTTTTTCCGGTGATCTTGATTACAGCGTGTCGCTTGACAGCATGAAGATATCATTCATCAAGACGGATCTCTCTTCATCCGGCAGACTTACTTTTGAAGATAAGAAGATCAACATCCATAAAATTAAAGTTGACACATCATTCTTCACATCCACATTCAACGGGTATTGGGACAAAGAAAGGAAGCTTCCTTCTCTTGATTTTACATCCAATCTAATAAATGGTGATGAGCTTCTTAACGGGTATATACATCTTGAAGACGACAGGAGCTATCACTATGAGGCCGATTTTGCATACTTCAAGAACATGATTTTTGATGGAGTGGTGGACTTCAATACAGATAAACTGATTACATCAAAGTCTACTCTCACCACAGGAGATGATGTGAGGGAGTTTACTCTTCTTACCGATTTGGAAAAGAAAGAGATTTCACTCAAATCAGACAATCTGATCTCATTACTTGATTTCTCTGACGGCATTAGAGGAAGGCTTGAGGCAGATAGCCTGAGGACACTGAGGAGCCCGGCCGGAGTTCCGATTACAATTGATGGCATTGTGGGGTATTCATTCAGTCTTGAGGAAGGTCTGCATATAAGCTCAAACAGCATAGAAGTAGGCAGTTTCTTCTATCTCCCGAACAGTCCGACACTTTCGTTTATGCTTAATATGAACGATGACCAGCTCGAGCTTTCGTACATAAAAATAAAGGGTGAAAATACATTTAACTATACGGGGTTGCTTAAGGCCGATTTCGTCTCGAATACGCTTGCCCTTACATTTGATGAGACAGGAGGGGATGGTTCAATCCTCTTCTCGCTCTACAAGGATGCTGAATTTGTTGCTGCATTGAAGGCAGATAAAATCAACCTTACACCTGTAGGGCTTGAGGATATGTATGCTCAGGTGACACTATACGGAAGGGCAAACAAGATTGAGGACTTTGCGTTTAATGGTAATGTTTCAGTCACATCCCCTTCAGACGGGAATAGAAAGATTAATGGTTCCCTTACAATCGACAGTTCCCGGATAGTCATGGAAGATATCATTTACTCGTCCGATGATTTCAATGCTACTCTTCCTGAAATCTATTTTGATTCTGTTTCAGGTAAATTCGAGATATCGAATGCTGTTTTCAATCTTACTAACAGCAAGCCTGACAGGGATTATCCGTTAGAAGCTGCATTCTCGCTATCCGGAGAGACAGAAAAGTCTGATTCTCTCTTCTATTCTCTGGTTAATTTGATCAGCGGGAAGGGAAGCGGAACGGATTTGGTATTTAAAATTGATTATCTTGATGCTGATTCCTCTACATTAAGAGTGGAGGACAGGAACCTGTCCATTTCCATTAGAGACGATAAGATAACCCTCGGTGGAAATTTCCTCTCCGGAACTCTTCTGAGAACAGAGAAGCGTGCGTCATTTTATGTTGATTTACCCGGACTTACCGTTGCATCTTTCAACCTTGACTTCGCCTCTGGCTTGAAAGTAAATGCCTCTGTTGATGAGTTCAATATGGGAATAGTGAACCTCCTGATGAAATTTCCGACTCTTGTCTTCAGAGATGATCTGGTGTCTGGAAAGGCATCATTTGTCATTGAAAACGGGAGAGCATCACTTAACGGAAGTCTTGAAGCGGAGGAACTTGGGGTTGATGTGTTCTGGCTCGAAAACGAGACACTTATTCTACATAACCCCCGTTTCATTCTGTGGGACAATGATCTCAGCTCTTCATATACCTATGCCACAGTCCTCGACAAACTGACACAGGAGAGGAATATGGTTAGAATGACTGTCGGTATTTCTTTGAGTGATACTCTCTCGCTCGATGGGTGGGATGTTAATGTATATATTGATGATGACAACCCCATCAGGGTACGTATCCCGCTTCCTAAAGCCAATATAGACATACTTGGATATACGAGCGGCCACTACCATGCCTATTCAGATGATAACGGAATGTATAATGAAGGCACCCTCAATATAAGTGATGCCGAAGTCTCTGTCGGCATGAACCCGTACCCGGACTGGTACAATCTCATAACGGGTGCTGCTTTTGTTGACATGACCCTCAATTTCAAGAATAACAACAGAATACTATATCCGGCCGGTGATGATCCGATTTTCTCCATTACGCTCCAGGATGACAGCTATGTCTATGCATTTGTTGACAGTTCATCTGTCAGATGCTCGGGAGATGTCCAGATAAGGGGAGGAGAGATATTCTACTTCCAGAAATACTTCTATATAACATCAGGTTCAATCAGGTTTGATGACCCCAATGAACTTAATCCGAAGATTTCCCTTCGTGCAACCCTCAGGGACTACGACTCATCGAGTGAAAGAGTCGAGATTTACCTTGTCATGAAAGACAATACCTTCGACAATATCTCGCCGACTCTTGAGAGCAGTCCCGCCAAGGAACTGAGTGAGATAATGGAGATTCTCGGCCAGTCCATCCTTCCCCAGTCGGCATACGGCTCGGTCTCTGTCTCTTCTGTTGCCTCACTTGTCACGGAAGGGTACGACATACTTTCAAGGCTCGGTATTGTGACAACTGCCACCAACCCGCTTTCAAGCCTCTCATCCTCCCTTAAGAACGTCTTCGGCGTGGACACATTCTCCCTGCACTCAAATATCCTGAATAACATCGTTACCGATACTATCACACAGGCAACAGCACAGAACGGGACAACTCCACTGACAACATTCTCGCCTATGGCAAGATTCCTTAATGGAACCACACTGAATGTCGGTAAGTATCTATCCCAGAACCTCTATCTCCAGATAATGGTTCATCTTGAGGCTACAAGTAACAGAGACAAGTACACAATCATCGCAGATGACCTTGCACTCGATACTGAGTTCTCGCTTGAGTGGACGGAACTTGATGCCTTTAATGTCACATTCTTCACAACCCCGAGCTATTTCTCATTCATATCCATTCTCGATACTTTCGGTTTTACCATAACCAAGACAATTAACTTCTGATGAAAAACAAGAAAAACACATAGATAATAAATTGCCTGGATGGATTATCTGGTTATTTCTCAAGAAAATATCTTTTTACTCTTTTTTCTTTCCTTATTTGAGTTAGTGCTCTTTTTCTGCTAGACTACACAAAGAGGTAAATAATGAGAAAAAGTAAGATTGTTATTACTTTAATTATCATGATGTTTCTTATCCTGCCACTCTGGGCCGAATCGGGTGATGAATGGTATATAGGTAAAAAGATAAGTGCAATAGAGACAACAGGTCTTGTCAATGTCAAGGAAAAGACAGTTACTGCCATTACAGGTGAATATGTAGGGAAAGAGTTCTCAAACGAACTCTTCGACGAACTCTATGAGGAGTTATATTCCCAGTCCTGGCTTGATTATATGCTTGTCGATGCAGAAAGAGATTCCATTGACGAAAACGGCGTTGTACTCTCTATTGATATATATGAAAACCCGATGATTTCATCTGTTGAAATTGAAGGTAACGACAGGATAGGAAAAACAACTCTTCTCTCCAGCCAGAGCCTTAGCAAGGGGGGCTGGTACTCTACAAATAATATAAATGCCAATGCTTCACTTATTCATGACCATTATGTTTCAAAGGGCTATAAGGATGCCACAGTCACAGGAGAGGTGATTGAGGACAGTGAGTCTAATACAGTCAGCGTGAAGTTTACAGTAAGTGAAGGTAAACAGTACAAGGTAAGGAGTATTTCCTTCGAAGGTAATGAATCAATAGCATCAAAGGAGCTTAAGAGCAAGCTCACAAGCAAGGAGAAATCCTTCTTCAACTCCGGTAATTTCATTGAAGCTAATGTTTCGGCAGACGAGGCAACAATTATCAACTACTACGGAACTAAGGGTTATCCTTATGCCAACATAAAGGAAGTCAGGATTGAAGAGCTTGAAGACGAAGAGACAGATTCAACAATCTATCTTGCAATAACATTTGTCCTTGAGGAAGGGGAGCTCTGGACGGTCGGTACTGTGAGCTTTGAGGGAAACAGCGTCTTCACATCAGAGGAACTTTCATCTCTTGTGACCTTCACTTCCGGTGATCTCTATAACAGCAGCAAGGTACAGACGCTCTTCGAGAGCCTTGCTTCGAAATACTATGATGACGGATATGTTTATTCATCTATTTCTCCTGTTATTGAAGAGGCGGAAGGGAATAAGGTGAATATTACCTTTGAAATTTCTGAGGGTCCTCAGACAGTTGTCGAGGAAGTCAGGATTAATGGTCTGACAAAGACCAAGGCTTATGTGCTTGAAAGGGAGCTGGCACTTCATGTCGGGGATGTCTTCTCCCGCTCTGACTTCATCCAGTCCCAGCAGAACATGTATAACACATCCCTTCTCAAGGACATCAAGGCAAGTATCTACCCGGGTACCACCGAAAACGGAATTATCTGCCAGTTCGACGTTGAAGAGGGTAATACTATGGAACTCCAGTTCGGTGCCACATTCGGTGCTACTGAAGTCGACGGTTTCCCTGTCTCGGGATTTTTGAGCCTTTCAAACACAAACCTCGGTGGAACGGGAAGGACTCTCACAGCTTCAACTGAACTGAGTCCGACAACCCAGGCTCTCTCACTTTCTCTCTCAGACAGCTGGTTCGGAAATACCAGATGGTCCAATTCCATCAGTTTCTCGGCTGCAAGGAATGTGAGAAGCAGTGTCCTCCAGCGCGGAGTAGGCTCAGACTACTATGACGGCAGGGACAGCGAAGGAAAGACATATCCTCTCGGCTATAATTCAGCTTCCGAGTGGTATGCATCGAACCAGACAACACCGGGTTCATCGAACCTGATGAAATATGATAACTATTCATTCACTGTGGGTTATACTTCAGGCTATTCATGGGTATTCTCCCCGGGAACTCTGTCGGTTTCCGGTGGACTTTCTGTGGGTCTCAACAGGGCTTACTATGATGACACCAAGTACGATCCGTATGAAAAGCTCATCAAGAAGTACCATGATGCATGGCAGTTCTCGAATAAACTTACTGCTTCTCTCGGATGGGATGCACGTAACTACGTAAGCAGAACTCCTCACGGCTATGTGGCTTCCCTGTCATATACTTATGCAGGAGGTTTCCTCGGAGGACTATCAAACTATAACAAGATTTCCCTCTCTCTAAGCATGTACACGGGAGTCCTTAGAATTGAGAACAAGGAGAAGGACACGGCAAAGAATGTCATCCTCGGGTTCTCGAGTGAAGTTGACTTCATGATGCCACAGTACTGGAACAAGGATGATGCCGGCTGGAAGTGGTACGATGCTAAAGATGGTGCGACCAAGTACGAAATGCTCTACATTGACGGTATGAACATCGGACGCGGGTTCTCAGTGCAGACAGATAAGGCATTCCTCTGGAATAACCAGGTTGACCTTACATATCCTCTGGCTGAAGATATCATATCACTGGAAGGATTTGTCAGCGGAACGGCAGTGACTGCTGATCTCTCTGATATCAGTTTCGGTTCTCTTGACTGGTACTATGCTGCGGGGTTCGGAATAAAAATGGAAATTCCAGGGTTCCCGCTTGGACTTTATCTTGTTAAAAATGCTACAATGCTTAGCGGCGAGAGCTTTACTTTCAAGAAAGGTTCGCTCTTCAGCTGGGGAGACAAGGGTGGCATGAGCCTCGTTCTGGCTATTACCACCTCGATATACTGATGGAAGAAAAAAGGAACGAGATGACGCCTATGGTGCGTCAGTATATGGAAATAAAAAAAGAGCATCAGGACAAGGTGCTCTTTTTCCGTTTAGGTGATTTCTATGAAATGTTCAACGAGGATGCCGTGGAGGTGTCGAAACTGTTGAACCTGACTCTCACGCACCGCGGGACGATGCCGATGTGCGGGATTCCGTATCATGCGGCAAAGAATTATCTCAAAAGACTTCTTGAATATGGAAAGAAAGTTGCACTTTGCGAACAGTTCGTCACAGACGAGAAAAAGCTTGCCGACAGGCAGGTTACAAAGATATATACCCCGGCAACTGTAGTTGATGATGAATATGTTGATTCACTCTCAAGTCAATACATAGTGGCTATTTACAGGGACAGGAAGAATGTCCAGTGCGCCTGGGCTGATATAACTACAGGAGAATTCAAGGTTACTTCTCTTCCTAGTGAAAAGAACTATGCTTCCCTTGAGTCTCTTTTGATGAAGATTGAGTCAAAGGAGATTATATGTGAGGATGATACTTATTTTTCCGAAAAGGAGTTCAGACGCATCATAGATAGTCGTGGCGTCATGGTCAGCAAACTTCCGAGCTGGTATTTCTCACTCAAGGAGGGAAAGAAGGCGGTTGAGAAACAGCTGGGACAGAGTGCTTTGAGGCTGATCGGGATAGGGGAGAAGGACACCCTCCTTTGTGTAATCGGGGCACTTCTTGACTACATAGAGGAGAATGTGAAGAGCGAACTTCCGCAATTAAGATATATAGAAAAGGTTACAGACTCTTCTTTCATGGTCCTGAACAGTGCAACCATCAAGAACCTTGAACTTGTACATAATCTCCAGGACAACAGCCAGGCATACACACTCTTTTCAGCTGTAAACAGGACAAGGACACCCTCCGGTGCAAGATTTCTCAAGGATGCCATTCTTCATCCTCTTGTCGACATAGAGAAAATCAGGGAAAGGCAGGACTGGATAGAGCGGCTCACCCTTGATAGCGCAGAGAATGACAGGGTCCAGAAAAGCCTGTCCCAGATAAGTGACCTTGAAAGACTGAGTGTCAAAAGCAGTATGAAGAGAGTCACTCCAAGAGACCTGATTGCTATAAGCGAAAGCACATCCGCATTTCTGGAACTTGTAGAGAAAAATGAAGAGTATCTTACACTTGTGTCTGAGAACTCGTTCGATTTTGCGTCGCTTATAGACTTCTCTACTGATGTACTCAAGGCAGTCAACAGGGAATGCACCAATATTAACAACGAGGGAACAATAATACTTGACGGCTATGACCCCGAACTTGATGAGTTGAGGCATATTTCCTCATCAGGAAACGGGATGCTTGAAGAATACCTGGAGAAGGTCAGGAATGAGACTGGAATTACTACACTCAAATGCAGTGAGAACAGGATTATCGGGGCATACATTGAAGTCAGCAAGGGACAGTTGGACAGGGTTCCCGATTACTTCATACGACGTCAGACACTAGTCGGTGGTGAAAGGTTCACAACTCCTGAACTTAATGAGATACAGGAGAAAATCCTTACAAGCAAGGATGAGGAGAACCGTAAGGAAAGGGAGATTTACAATTCCTTCGTAAACAGGGCCTATGCCCTCTATCTTGATATAGAGAAGATGGGAAGGGTGGTGACACTTCTTGATTTCTACTCCTCGGGTAGCAGACTTGCCACAGAAAAGAATTATGTCAGACCTGAAATGAGAGAAAGCGGGGAGATGGATATTGTTGACGGAAGACACCCCGTTGTTGAGGATTTTACCGATAACTATATTCCGAATTCGTTTTCAAGTTCCTCATCACGCTTCAGTCTGATCACAGGACCTAACATGGCAGGTAAGTCAACATACCTCAGGGAGATAGCACTCATAACTCTTCTTGCACATACAGGGTATTTCGTCCCTGCAAAGAGTGCGATAATACCACTGACGGACAGGATTTTCTGCCGTGTAGGTGCAAGTGACAACCTCTCGAAGGGGGAGAGTACATTCCTTGTTGAGATGAGTGAGTCGGCCCAGATTCTTCTCTCCCTTACCTCAAGAAGTCTTGTAATAATGGATGAGATAGGGCGCGGTACATCCACCCAGGACGGGATGAGCATTGCCTATGCCATTATGAACTATCTCAAACGTTCAGGAGCAATAACCCTCTTTTCGACACATTATCATGAGCTCACAATGCTCGACACTACAGGCATACAGCTCCTCCATATGGCGGTTCTTGAGGAAAAGAACCAGATAACTTTCCTCAGAAAAGCAGAAAAAGGAGTTGCGACGTCTAGCTACGGCATACATGTAGCAAAGCTTGCCGGGATTCCGAGAGAGATTATCAACGAGGCAAACTCCTTCATGAAGAAGCACTTTGCAGATTATTCGATGATCAGTGAGGAGGGAAATCTCTTTACTTCCGATTCTCATGATATTACCCTCTCTGATGAGATAATCGACACACTTTCTGCTTTTGATGAGAACAGTTCGACACCTCTTGAGGCACTCATGCTGGTTTCAGATTTAAAAAAGAAGATAGAGGATGACAAAAAAGAAATATAAGGTATAGTTGGATTATGAATTCATACCAGATGATATTTACAATAAGTGTTGTTGTATGTTCGCTTCTATGTGCAGTTCATCTCGACAGGCGTACGATTCAGCGTGAAAAGGTTGGTGATATAACAAAATGCTTTCTGATGCCGTCCCTGTATTTCACGCTTTATACGGCATCTTATGCCTTTCCGCGTGACATTGCCCGCCCGTGGATGCTTCTCTTAATTGCCTTCTTCTACACTCTGGGCGATATCCTGCTTTTGAAGAAGACTCCATTTTTGAGATTTGTCATCGGAGCAATTTCGTTCTCCTGCGGCCATATGATTTATGTCATATACTTCTCCTTCTTCGGACTCAATATATATACACTTGTTGCAGGAATGGTGATTTTCGGTATCCCATACTTTGCCATAGTAAAATATGTCCTGACAAAGAACCCGAAACACGGCTACGGGGTACTCATCTATGCATTCACTCTTTATCTCTTTGCAATCGGGATGAGTGCAGTTTTCTCGTTTGAATATCTGAAAACATCCATCCTGGTTATAGTAGGTGTACTCCTCTTCATCTTCTCTGACAGCAGGATAGCAATAAATGCAATAAGTGAATCCAATTCCCACAGTTCATTTATCATCATGCTGACATATATTCTTGCTAATCTCTTCCTTGTCCTGGGAGTATGGTGTATTAACGTACCTGTAGCCACTTGACATGAAAGGAAAAGAAAAGTATTTTCTCTATAGTTTCATTTAAAGTAATTTAAAAGGGACCGGTTAAGCCGAGTCCCTTTATTTATGAGGAATATGATGTTGAATTTTGGAGAAGAGAAAAAGGAGCTGTTTGTTGAGATTGAAGCTCTTGTCTCGTCGCTTTCCCTCGTTCCTGTTGAGGTGACAAGGTCTGACAGCCAGAGCCAGACCCAGCTGACTGTCATTCTCTATAACAGGGAAAAGGATATAACAGTTGATGAGCTTGAGGCTGCATACAACATAATATATCCACGCTACAGTGTGCTTCTCGGAGACAGGGACCTAAACCTTGAAGTTTCAAGCCCGGGACTTGAAAGGAAGTTCAAGGACTATCATGAGT
The DNA here is from genome assembly GCA_963640795.1 of bacterium. Taxonomy (GTDB): domain Bacteria; phylum Spirochaetota; class Spirochaetia; order Sphaerochaetales; family Sphaerochaetaceae; genus Ornithospirochaeta. Next base: position 53,832 of record CAVIAZ010000001.1, read on the forward strand.
TTGAAGTTTTTTGTGGTAAGCGGGTAAGGCTTTACTCTTCAGAGTGTTCCAGCTACATATCTGGGATAATAGAGAAGGCAGATTCTGATTCAGTCACACTTACTTCCTACCTGGTGGAGGACAGGAAGGAGACGGGAGAGAGAATTGAAGTTAAATATAATACGATAGCAAAAGCAAAACTTGATTATTCTTGGGAGGATAAAAAATGATTAATCTGACTGGCGAAATTAACGCTATGATGCTTGAACGTGATATGAAGTTCCCTGAAGTCACATCCCTGATCAGGGATATGCTCCGTTCAGCCTATAAAAGGAAGTTCGGAACCGATGAGAACGTAAAGATTAAATTCTATGAGGACACAAAGCACAACTACTTTGTGGAAATCTTTGCAAAAAAGGAAGTTGTCAACGAAGAGGATTACTATAATGAAGTGACCCAGATTCCGCTTGACGAGGCATTGGAGTTTGCAGGTGAGGATTCAGGTATCGACGTGGGAGACTCACTTGAGATTTCACTTGATCCCAAGACCTTCGAGTATTCTGCCGTGCAGTCTGCAAAGCAGCGCGGACAGGTAGTAAGCAGGGAAATCACAGACGACAAGACCTACTACAAGGCAAAACAGATGGAGTTTACACTCATCAAGGGAGAACTCAAGAAGCTGAGCAGGACCAACGACTGGCTTGTCGATATCGGGTTCGGAGAAGAGAATATGGCAGTCTTCCCTGTCAGAGGCCAGTCTCCAAGAGAGACATACGAGCTTGGTGACTCTATCCGCTTCTTTGTTGAGAAGGTTGATAAGGGTGAGGAAGAGCAGGTAAAGGATCCCAAGACAGGAAAGATCAGGAAAAAGAAGAGGGGAGTAAAGATATATCTCTCACGTTCGTCCAAGGAGTTTGTAAAGGCACTTCTTGAAGGCCAGCTCAGGGAAGAGCTCGATAACGGCAGTGTAGTTATCAAGGCTATCAGCCGACAGCCGGGAGTCAGGACAAAGATTGCCGTAGATACAAAGAAGAGCGACTGCGATCCAGTCGGAACAACTGTCGGGAAGGACGGTGTTAAAATCAAGACTGTCATGAACGAGCTTGAGGGAGAGAAGATTGACATCATCCGCTATAATGCAGATCCGATTGTCTTCATAGCAAACGCACTTGTTCCTGCACGTGTCGAGAGAGTTCTTGAGATAGATCCCCAGAGCAAGTATGCGATTGCCATCGTTGATGACAGCCAGCAGGGACTTGCAATCGGGCAGGGCGGTGTCAACGTCAAGCTTGCCAAGGCCCTCTGTGACTGGGTTATTGACGTCAAGACCAAGACACAGTTCAATGAGATGGACCAGACGATGCTCATTCACGAGACAGTCGGTTCTCTCTTCAAGGATGGTGATGCGGCGAGAGATGGTGAGGCTGCTGGAGAAGAGACAATCTCCAATGACAGACTCGGAATCGAAGAGGGGGAGACTCCTATTTCGGATTGTGGGTTTGCCCCGGCACTCGTCGAAAAACTTCATAACATTGACATCTGGTCAATCGAGGAATTCTTTGAGTATTCCAATGACGAGCTTCTCGAGAGGGGGCTCTCACAGGATGAGATAGACACAGTCAGGAGCAATGTAGAGATTGTCACCGAAGATGAGGAGTCAGATACATTCGAGTGTCCTGTCTGTCATAAGTTGGTTCCGTCCACTTCCACGGTATGTCCTCACTGCGGTGCAGAATTTGAGTTTGAGTAATAGACAAAGGTAAATATGGCTGAAGAAAAGAACAAAATAAAAGTTAATATCATCAAGAAGGCTAATGTGCCGAGCCAGGCTAAAGAGAATGAGGAGAAGACACCTGTCCAGGACGACCAGAACGAAAAGAAAAAAGTCGTCGTGAAGCTGAAGACTCCCCAGAAGGCTGTTCCCCGCCCTGTTGTAAAGGTCAAGGAGACACATGCCCCGTCTCAACATGAAGAGACCAGAAAGCCTGTCCAGGCTAAGGAGAATCCTCCTAAGACTAACCCTGCTGCTTCCCAGCAGAGACGTGAGGTCATTGACGGGAAGTCCTTTATGGCTAACGGATCACACGTCCAGAATACCCGTATACAGTCCACAATCCACTCCGGTCCTGTGATTATCCATACACAGGCTCCGGCAACTCCTGAAGTAAAGACAGACACATCCAAACCGCGTGTCCAGGGTGTTGTTGGCGGGAGAAGGGTTGCTGGCAACCAGGTGAGGAACAATAATTACAACAGAGACGGTAAACCCTTTGTGAAGAGAGATTCCTCCCAGCAGGGAACAAGACCGTCAACTCCCCGTTCATATTCCCCCGACCAGCAGAGACCGGCATTCAACCGACAGCAGAGGCCTGGTTTTACCCCGCACTTCAACCAGGGGGGAAGACCACAGCCGGGAGCAGGCGGAGCACTTGAGCTCAACCAGAAGAACGGTAACAGGAAGACCAATCTTTCCTCGCAGTCCAGAAAGAAGGACAAGGACAGCAAGTGGGACAGGGACGAAGAGGTCGATTTCGCATTCGGTAGAAAGAAAAAGGAAGAGGCAAAGCTTGCTTCTGTTCCTTCTTCAATCGATATCATGGAGAACATCACAGTTGCAGACCTTGCAAAGAAGATGAATCTTAAGGCTTCAGACATCATCTCGAAGCTCTTTAAGATGGGAATGATGGTGACAATCAACCAGCCTCTTGACCATGACACAGCAGAGATTATTGCTTCCGAGTACGGATGTGCCGTTCACCTTGTGTCTCTCTATGATGAGACAGTCATCGAGACCGAGGAAGACAAAGAGGAGGATCTTGTTCCGAGACCGCCTATTGTCACAATCATGGGCCATGTCGACCATGGTAAGACAAAGCTTCTTGACGCAATCAGAAGCACCAACGTTGTTGCAGGTGAATATGGTGGAATTACACAGCATATAGGAGCATACAAGGTCTCAGTTCCTGACAAGGGAGACATCGTTTTCCTTGATACTCCGGGCCATGCAGCTTTCTCTATGATGAGAGCCCGCGGTGCGCAGGTTACAGACATTGTTGTCCTTGTTGTTGCAGCAAATGACGGTGTCATGCCACAGACAAGAGAAGCCATTGACCATGCAAAGGCAGCAAAGGTTCCTATCATAGTAGCAATCAACAAGTGTGATCTTCCAGAGGCAAATCCTGACAGGGTAAAGCAGCAGCTTTCTGACCTCGGACTTATGCCTGAGGACTGGGGTGGACAGACCCTCTATTGCGAGATTTCTGCTCTCAAGAAGATGGGTATTGATAATCTTCTCGATACTATTCTTCTCCAGGCCGAGATGCTCGAACTTAAGGCTAATCCCAATTGCAGGGCATGCGGAAAGGTGCTTGAGAGTAAGATTGACCCGGGACGCGGTACAGTTGCAACTGTAATCGTCGAGAAAGGTACACTCAGGCAGGGTGACTACTATGTCGCAGGAATATATTCAGGCCGTGTCAGGGCAATGTTTGACGACAACGGCAGAAAGATTACAGAGGCCGGTCCTTCTACTCCGGTAGAGATTATAGGACTATCGAACATACCGCAGGCAGGAGACCCGTTCCAGGTTACAGAGGACGAGAAGACTGCAAGAAGTATTGCAACCAAACGCCAGGAACTTGAGAGACTTGGTGAAGGTAACTCAAGAAGCAAAGTCACACTTGAGAACTTCAATGAGAAGATCAAGGAAGGCAAGGTTACAGACTTCAATGTCGTCATCAAGGGTGACGTGCAGGGATCCGTCGAAGCTCTCACGGGAGTACTCGAGAAGCTCAGCACAGATGAAATCAAGCTCAATGTCATCCGTGCTTCGGCCGGTGCAATCATCGAGAGTGATATTACCCTTGCATCCGCTTCCGATGCCATCGTTATCGGCTTCAACGTCAGACCGACCCCCCGTGCACAGGCACTGGCCAACGAGGAGAAAGTCGAGATCAAGAAGTACAATATCATCTACGATGTGGTTGACGACATCAAGGCAGCAATGGAAGGCATGCTCAGTCCTGTTACAAGGGATGTAGATATCGGAAAGGTTGAGGTCAGAGATACCTTCAAGGTGCCTAAGGTCGGCGTGATTGCTGGATGTATGGTTACAGAGGGTAAGGTCAAGCGCAATAGCCGTGTAAGGGTCATCAGAGATTCCATACAGCTTAACAAAGATCTTATCAAGATATCTTCACTCAAGAGATTCAAGGATGATGCAAAGGAAGTTCAGGAAGGATTCGAATGCGGTATCGGACTCGAAAACTGGCAGGACCTCCAGCTTGGTGATATCCTCGAAATTGTTGAGATAGAAGAAGTTAAGAGGACATTAGACTTCAATGAGTGAGTTCAGCCAGCCGAGATTGGAATCCAGGATTATTGAGGGAGTATCATCCCTCATAGTCTCTGGTGCCATCAAGAACCATAACCTGAGCACCCTTGTCAGTGTGACAGGGGTTGACCTCAGTCCCGACAACAGCCAGGCAAAGGTCTATATATCATACATAAATGACGACCAGACTCTGGAGAAATCAGTGCTTGCCCTCAACCAGGCTTCTGCCTTTATACAGGGGAGGATTGCTAAGCTTCTGAGGACCAAGAAGACCCCCGTACTCACATTTGTGAAGGACAGCTCCTGGATTGAAGGAGAAAAGCTCAACAGACTGATTGATGAGCTCAACAGAAAGGATGAGTAGTACCTTCAGGATTCTCCTCAGCGACAAAAGGGAGGATATTACATCCTTTTCTTCTCTCGGGGAGTACAAACGGGAATATAAAGGCGAGAAGGTCGGACATGCCGGGACACTGGATAAGTTTGCTTCCGGTCTGATGATTGTGATGGTGGGTGGAGCGACAAAGCTCAACCCCATCTTTAATGCTTTTTCAAAAAGATATACAGCAACGATTAAGTTCGGCGTCGGGACAGACACCCTTGACAGGGAAGGTGTGGTAACAGAAACTTCCTCCCGTATCCCGACAAGGGAGGAGATAGAATCTGTACTCCCTTCGTTTCTTGGAAAACAGAAACAGGTTCCCCCTGTCTACTCCGCTATCCATGTGGGAGGAAAAAGGGCCTATATGGAGGCAAGAAAAAACAGGGAAGTGGAAATGCCCGAGAGAGAAATCGAGATTACTGATCTTTCACTTCTTTCCTGTGACGGGGATACTGCCGTAATTGACTGCAGTGTTAGTAAAGGCACATATATCCGCTCCCTTGCCCGTGATATCGCCCGTTCTCTCGGAACATGCGGACACCTCATTGCTTTGAGGAGGACAGAAGTCGGACCATTTACACTTAGTGACCTTTCTCTCAGTACAGAAGAGCTTATTGAGAAAACAGGACTCTTCGGGAGTATTCACTTCACCTCGGAACACCTAAAAGAGATAGAGAACGGGACTATAAAGAGGGAGTGGATCGGGAAAAATACCAATCCTGGACGTCCGTTTGCATACATATACATCGATAATGTTCTCTATGGGTATGCAGAAAACTCGGAGAAGATTAAGGTGATGGCCAGGGTATGAATATTCTCTCCTTCTCAGAATTAGTTCAGAAGAAGCCGTTCCTTGGAAGGGACGCAATTCTTACTGTCGGTGTCTTTGACGGTTTTCATAAAGGTCACCAGTCCCTTGTGAAAGAGATGGTGAGACTCGGCGGAAAATACAGGAATGCAGAGAAAATTCTCATCACATTCAACGTTAATCCCAAGACAAAAACACCAAAGAATGTCGACACATTACGGCTGAGGGAGGAAAATGCAGAGAAAGCGGGGGTTAATTCTTTTGTAATCATTGACTTTTCCCTCGATTTCAGTAAAATCTCTGCTTGTGGATTTATAGAAATGCTTTGCGCTTGTATGAATCCCGTGGCAATAGTGGTCGGAGAGGATTTCCGGTTCGGCAATCCATCTGAAAGTGCTAGCGCTACCGAACTGAAGGGCCTTTTCCTTAAGTATGGATTCGGTACCGAGGTTCATATAGAGAAATCAATTCTTACTGAGGGTGGAGAGAAAATCTCGTCAACTCTTGTAAGAAGGGTGATAGAGAATGGTGAGGTTGAATGTATTTCATCCCTTACCGGCCGGGACTACAGGGTCGACCTGATGCCTATACCTAACAGGATTGAGTCTGGAGAACTGGTTATTAGCAAATCTTCTATCCAACAGCTTCTGCCGCCACCAGGAGTTTATTGGGCCAGATTAGCTTTTAGAGACGGCAGGACAGCCGGATGCAGGGTTTACCTTGACAGAGAGAATTTTGTCCTCGCTGACTTTGACAGCCCGGTTAAGGGAGAGGAGCTGGAATCAATCTATTTTTTGGAGAAAGAAAATGATAACAGGTGAACAGAAGAAAGAAATCATCGAGAAGTTCGGCGGCAACACAGCAAACACAGGAGACGCAAAAGTACAGGTAGCTCTCCTCACAGCAAGAATCAACGACCTGCAGGGTCACTTCAAGGCTAACCCCAAGGACCATGCATCCCGCAGAGGACTCCTGATGCTTGTCGGGCAGAGAAGAAGGCTTCTTGCTTACATCAAGAACAGGAACATCGATGAATACAGAACTCTGATTGCAGAACTTGGAATCAGAAAGTAAATATCAAGCCAGAGTCATCTCTGGCTTTCCATATTATTAAAAAGAACAATAAAAGAAAGAAAGAAGGGTTTTTTAATGTCTAATTTAACAACAGTAAGTGTTAATGTCGGTGGCATCGATCTCGTCTTCGAGACCGGTAAAATCGGAAAGCAGGCAAACGGATGTGTATTCGCCCGTTATGCAGGAAGCGTTGTAATCGCAACTGTCTGTTGCGGTGAGGCACCAAGTGAGCCGATTGACTATGTGCCGGTATCAGTTGAATACAACGAAAAATACTATGCAGCAGGAAAGATTCCCGGAGGCTTTTTGAAGAGGGAAAGCAAGCCGAAGGATAAAGAAATTCTCGTGTCACGTCTTATCGACAGACCTATGAGACCTCTCTTCGACAAGGCATTCGGAAGGGAAATCCAGATTGTCCCGACAGTCGTTTCCTCTGACATGACCCATACTCCGGATGTTGTTGCCATTAACGCAGCATCCTGTGCAGTCACAATCTCAGATATCCCGTTCTACGGACCTATTGCAGCCGTAAGAGTTGCAAAAATCGGTGATGAGTTTGTCGTAAACCCGACATTCCAGCAGATTCCCCAGTCGTCACTCGACATCGTTGTTGCAGGAACACATGATGGAATCACAATGGTTGAAGGCGGTGCACATGAAGTCAGCGAAGACGACATGCTTAATGCAATTGCAACAGCACAGCCTGTCATCAGGGAAATCTGTGAGGCCCAGACAAAGATGCGTGAGCTTTGCGGAAAAGAGAAACTTCCTCTCATGGAGATAAAGGAAGAAGATCTTTCATGGCTCGAACCTGTAAAGGAATATGCTTATCCGCTTGAGAAGGAAGCAAGCTTTGTCAAGGGAAAGATGAACAGGGGTAATGCACTCAGTAAGGTCCACAGCGATGTCAAGGAGAAGTTCGCATCCCTCATTGCCGAGGATGAGGCAAGGGAAGGCCAGATTGACAAGATGTTCGATGACATGGAATACAACATCCTCAGAGCATCCATTCTCGACGACGGAGTCAGAACAGACGGAAGAAAGGTCACTGAAATCAGACCGATTACATGTGAAGTCGGAGTTCTCCCGTGCACACACGGTTCAGCTCTCTTTACACGTGGTGAAACACAGTCCCTTGCTGTCACAACACTCGGAACAGTAAATGACGAGCAGCTCTTCGACAACATCGATGGAGAGAAGACATACTCGAACTTCATGCTCCACTATAATTTCCCTCCATACTCAGTCGGTGAATGCGGAAGACTTACAACAGGAAGAAGGGAAATCGGACACGGACATCTTGCACAGAGAGCTCTCGAAGCAGTAGTACCAAAGAAGGATGTCTTCCCGTACACAGTCAGAGTAGTTTCTGAAATCATGGAATCAAACGGATCATCATCAATGGCCAGTGTATGTGGCGGATGCTTGTCCCTCATGGATGCCGGAGTACCTATCTCCAAGCCGGTTGCCGGTATTGCAATGGGTCTTATAACAGAGGGTGCTGACTACTCAAGATATGTCATCCTCAGCGATATCCTCGGAGAAGAGGACCACCTTGGTGATATGGACTTCAAGGTTGCAGGTACAAAGGACGGAATCACAGCTTTCCAGATGGATATCAAGATTGCAGGTGTTACACCGGAAATCATGAGAAAGGCTCTCAACCAGGCCAAGGAAGGAAGAATGCATATCCTTTCAATCATGGCTGAGACACTCCCCGGACCGAGAAGCGAAATCAGCGAACTTGCTCCTAAGATTCTTACAGTCAAGGTTCCTGAGGATAAGATTGGTGCTGTCATCGGAACAGGTGGAAAGACAATCAGAACCGTTGCAGAGCAGAGTGGTGCAGAGATTAATATCGATGATGACGGAACCGTCATGATTTACGGTAAGAACAATGCATGTGCACAGGAAGCAAAGAGACTTGTGCTTGCCATCGTTGAAGAGCCTGAAGAAGGTAAGATTTATCATGGAAAAGTCCAGAGAATAGTCGACTTCGGTGCATTCATTGAGATTCTTCCCGGTAAAGAGGGACTCTGCCATATCTCAAAGCTTGCCAAGGGTAGAATCAAGAATGTCTCTGATGTTCTCAAGGTCGGTCAGGAAGTCGATGTGAAGCTCATTGAAATCGACAGGATGGGAAGACTCAACCTCTCTTATATCGATGCTCAGCCGGATGCTGAAGGCGATGAGAATGCGGATGAGAAATCCGGCTCAGACCAGGAAAGAGGTGAGAGGAGAAGAAGGGATAACAACTCCCGCCGTCCTTTCAACAGAGACAGAGACCACAGGAAATACGACAAAAAGGATAACTGATGAGTCTTACTGTCCGTTTCAGAAAAAAAGATAATACTGTGAGCCTGCCCTCCTATGAGACCGCAGGCTCTGCAGGTGCTGACATAAGGGCACATTTATCTGCTTCTCTGACAATCAATAAAGGCGAACACAGACTGGTTCCTACGGGGTTGTATCCTGAGATTCCCTCAGGCTATGAAATACAGGTAAGACCCCGTAGCGGACTTGCACTTAAAAAGGGGATTACGGTCCTCAATACTCCCGGGACAGTTGACTCTGACTACAGGGGGGAGATCATGGTCAACATCATAAATCTCGGAGATGAGCCGTTCACTGTCTCTGACGGGGACAGGATAGCTCAGATAATTGTCTCTCCGGTTCTTCAGGCTGAATTCATTACAGCAGACAGCCTTTCTGAAACGGAGCGTGGGGAAGGTGGCTTCGGGTCCACAGGAGTATAATATTGGCATTGAACAGCAGTTCTTTCCTTCTCTCAAAATATGTAACAAAGGAATTTCTGAAGAACTTCATGGTTTCATTCATGTTTTTCTTCGTCATCTTCTTTGTGAACTCAATTCTCCTGCTTGTACAGAAAATTCTTCTTAAGAACATATCACTGGGTGTGATGATCCAGATGGTACTGTTATATATGCCCCAGTTTCTCGTCTATACATTTCCCTTTGCAACCCTGACTGCCTCAAGCATGGTTCTCGGGGATATGTCATCATCAAATGAACTCCTGGCGATGAGGAGCCTGGGCCTGCCAAGGATCAGGATATATCTTCCCCTGATAATCATTTCCCTTGTACTCTCACTCTGCACTTTCCTTATTTCCGATGTTCTCCAGCCTTACACGAGTGTCATTTACCGTGATAAGCTTTCCGTCCTGATGGCTGAAATGCCTACAATGGAGATAGAGAGCAACGGCACAAACAGCATCGGCAATATCGTGCTTTCCAATGGAAAGGCAGACGGCAACACAATTGAAGACATCGTGCTCATCACAAAGGACGATGCAGATTACAACAAGACAGTCATAAGCGGGAAAGGTACACTTGAAATCATTGATCCATATAACTTTGTCTACTCGCTGAAGCTCGATAATCCCGAACTTCTCATAAACGATACATCAAACAGCAATAACTATTCATACGCAAAGAGTGAGAATGCAACATTCTATCTCGATTTCTCCTCCCAGATTCCGTCGCTTACCAGCACGAGCCCGGTCAATCTCTCGTCAGCAGATCTTATGGCATCAATCAGGGAGAGGAACATTAAAGAGGATTCTGACAGGGAAGATTACCGTGACAGCATTGAGATTGACCTTCTCTCAATCAGTGATATTCTCAAAAAGACAGAGGGAACACTCGACAATATAAATACAGAAGAAATAGCAAGATATTTCAGAAATATAGTTTCTCTCGGCTCACTTCCCGTAAACTTCTACGGTCAGTACTACAAGAGCGAGCTGACAAAGAAATATGCACTGTCTCTCGCATGTTTTGTCTTTACACTTCTGACGCTCCCTCTATCAACAGTCAGAGTCAAGCATGGAAAGCTCACAGGCTTTGCAATTGCTATCCTCATAGCTGTCGTCTACTGGTACATGCTCTTTGCTGTCCAGCTTCTCATATTTGATGTAACATTCGATCCGGCAATACTTATTCTCGCCCCCGATATCGTAATAGCACTTGTTGCTTTCATACTTATCTACAGAAACAGGAAGGGAAGAAGTTGAAGACCTTAGACAGATATATAATTTTCTCTATATTAAAGACAGCATTTGTCGCAACACTTGTTTTCTCCTTCATCCTTGTCGGAGTTGAGCTCTTTCAGAAGATGGATTCAATACTCACAGGAGGAGTCCCATTCCTCTCTGTGGCATTCTATGCTTTTCTGTGTCTTCCGGAATACTTCATCATGGTGTTCTCAATTTCACTCCTCTTTGCCAACACTTACTTCCAGTCCTCCCTCAGTGCCAACAATGAGCGTATAGCACTTCTCAATGCCGGGATAAACAAGTGGAGGATCCTCAGGCCCATTCTCTTTCTTGCAATAGTCCTTACTTTGATTACCTTCTGCGTGAATGAATCTTCTTTCAAGGAACTTGAGACAGTCCGGACAAGAACCAGTGAGGAGCTCTTCGGCTCATCATCAACCCAGGACACAAGAAATATTGTCATAAGGGAAGACGGTGGCTACATAGTCTACACAAGCAGGTTCATTGAAAGTGAGAACCGCCTGGTCTCTCCTGTGATTGTGAGGGAAAGAGACGGGGAATTCTATTCCCGTATAACAGCGGAAAGCGGTGTTTATTCAGACGGGTGCTGGACACTGGAGAATGTAACAGTCTATTCAAAAGATGAAGAGGGCAGCGTCAGAACAGAAAAAATATCTTCCCTCAAATTGGAAGACCTCAACATAGAGCCTGATTACTTCAAGGCAACAAACATCAATATTGAGACAATGAGTATAAAGAGGGCTTTTGAGTACCTCGGGACACTTAAGGTGCAGCAGAAGGATACATGGCAGGAGAAGTGCACGGACTACCTGAGAGTACTCTTCAAGCCGATATCGATTCTGCTTCTCTTGTGCATATCGAGCCTCTTTGATTACAACCTCAAGAAGAATGTTCTTCTCTTTTCCATTATAGAATCACTCAGCGTTGCTGTGGTATATTATGTCTCAGATATGGTGTTTTCAATATTCGCCCATCAGGGAGCATTCCCTCCCTTTATGGTTGTATTGCTCCCCATATTGTCGACAATAGTCATAGCTTTCGGAATAAATGCATTTGGGAAAAGAGTGTAATGGGAATTTATACAGAATTAAAGAGAAGTAAAGACAGTAAGGCACGTATCGGGATTGTGCACCTTCCCCACGGGGATGTCGAGACACCGGCCTTCATGCCGGTAGGCACGAACGGGACAGTGAAGGGTATATATCACGATACGATAAGGAAGATCGGATATAAACTGATTCTTGCGAACACGTACCACATTTATCTCAGGCCGGGTCTTGAGGTTCTTGAAGAGTATGGCGGACTCCATAATTTCTCCTCGTGGGATGGAAACATTCTCACCGACAGTGGAGGATTCCAGGTATTCAGCCTCTCTGGACTGAGGAAAATCAAGGAAGACGGGGTTACCTTCCAGAGTCATCTTGACGGTTCAAAGCATATATTCACCCCGGAAAAGGTTGTGAATATACAGAGGGTAATCGGTTCCGACATAGCAATGTGCCTTGATGTATGTACTCCACCTAATATCGAGTACAAGGCAGCAAAGGAAGCATGGAGGATAACAAAACTCTGGGCAGAGAGAAGCCTCAGGGAAAGACAGAACCTAGGCGAAAGCTTCAGGGGTAATCTCTTCGGCATAGTCCAGGGCAATTTCTATGAAGATCTCCGAAAGGAGAGTGCAGAGACAATATCTGAGATGGACTTTCCGGGAGTTGCAATCGGAGGACTCTCTGTCGGTGAGACCTGGAAAGAATTTAGAGATATGCTTGCCTATACCGCTTCCTATATAACAGAGGAGAAACCGAGGTATGTGATGGGGATTGGAAGCCCTGACTATATTCTCTATTGTGTAGAGAACGGTATTGACCTCTTTGACTGTGTACTTGCAACCCGTATTGCCCGTAATGGTGCAGTCTTCACTGATGACGGACTTCTGACGCTGAAGAAAGCTATGTACAAAATGGACAAAGGACCGCTTCAGGAAGGATGTACCTGCACAGCATGCAGGGAGTATTCCCGTGGCTATATGCATCATCTTGTAAGGTGCAACGAAATGCTTGGGGGAATGCTTGCAACAGAGCATAACCTTACTTATCTCTATAATTTTGTAGAAAGAATCAAAGAATCAATAAGGGAAGACAGATTTGAGGAATTCAAGAAGAATTACCTTATGCGTTACTACCAGAGAGAGGAGTGAAATCCTCTCTCTTTCAGTCAACTTTCTCCAGGTATAAGCCGTTCGGGAGGCCTCCTCATTGAATGTGCCATAGAAAGCATCATTATCCCATATATCTTTGTTGGAGAAGATGAGGTGTCATGCATCCCGGGTTATTGCATAATCGAAATTAACTTTGTTTTTCCGTCTGAGTAAGTCCCTCTTGAGTTCTTGCCCAGGACAAGGGTTATATCACCAAGGGTATCCATTCCATTGGAGAGATAAAAAGAGTAGAAATCATTATCCTCTCTTATTCCATCCCGTAAGAGGGAGAACCTGACAAATGAATCTATGCTGTTTTGGGTAATCTTCCATGTTCCCGTATAGGGCGAATCTTTTTCACGGAA
>CAVIAZ010000001.1:67019-78792 GCA_963640795.1 bacterium
GAAAAGTGAGAGCCAGAAAAAGTACAAGTGACATGCTTAGTGCTTTCTTCGTGCTCTCACTCTAAGTGAAGGATAATCAGAAGTCAATCTTCTCGACAGAGATTATCCTGTATGTTGTGCTTACAGCTCCGTTACTGAACTCAACCTCATCACCGGGGATGTGGTTAATGAGACACTGCCCGAGAGGTGCGTTAATGTCGATGGTGCCGTTATCGGGATCTGATTCCCAGCGTCCGAGGAAGGTGTATGACTTCTCTTCGCCGGTCTTGGTGTCGGAGAAGACAACCTTCGTACCGAAGCCGACTCTGCCATCTATTACATCGTCCGGGGTCATAATCTTCACTGAGCCGAGCTCATTGGCAAGTCTCTCATACTCCCTGTCAAGGAAAACCTTGTGGTCCTTTGCATACTGGTACTCTGAGTTCTCCCTGAGGTCACCGAGTTCCCTCGCAACTTTGATTTCATGGAGTGTGAACGGAATCTGATTTTCCTTGATGTCTATCAGTTCAGCCTGCTTTCTGTCAAAGGAAGATTTAGTGCACATGAAACCTCTCATGACTGAAATCTCAACTTCCTTCTCAACCGGCTCCTCCTTCTCCCCGAAATCGAATGACGGGAACCTGGAAAGGATGAGCTCTTTGTATCCTTCCTTCTCTCCGTCTGTCAGACCCGGGTTCCAGACAAGATGTGAGGCAAGCTTCATGATTGCACTCTCATCCGATGACTTAAGGTAATCTGTGAGATTAGTCATACTGCCCGCTGCCACAAGACTGTCCCTTATTGCCTTCCGCTGTCTCTCATCAGAGTAGGATGAGTAGAGGAAGGAAAGACAATTCAAAAGTGAGAGGATAAAATCGTCCCTGGTAATCTTGGCACTCTTCAGGTCAGACTTCGTCACACCGTTCTCAACAAAGAAGCAGAATGATATGAGATTATTCTTGTAGTCATTGAGAGTACGTGTCATGTAGTCATCAAACTTCTTGGAATTGACAGAACTCATCTTCTTCATAAGTTCCTTAGTGGGATTCACAGGGAAGATCAATTCAAGTACATCATAGGCCTTCTTGTCCACAGAACAGAGAAGGTCGATGTATTCCTTCTTTGTAGCTTTGCATGAAAGGTTCTCGTAGACACTCTTTCTTTCGTTGATGGAAAGGGGAGTATAGAGTTCAGAGAAGGAGAGTTCAGCCTGGACAGGTACATTCTTCTCACTCATCATCTCCACGACAAGCAGAGCTTCGATACGTGAGTAATACGGATTCCTCTCATCCTTGAGATATGAGGAGAAGTAGCTGACCATTTCAAGGAAAGAGTCGGAATTGAGGTCAATCATGTCTTCCGAAGCTTCAATGATTGATATGACTCTCTTCGGGAACTCCTTATAGCCGATGAAAGTCTCGTAGATGCGCTCCTCTCTTGTTGAAGGATAGTCCCTGAGGTGGAACGTATTCTTGTTGATGATGTCTATATAAGGATTAACAATAGCCTCATTTCTGAGAGACTTTGAGATGGAATCCCAGTCTTTGTCAGAGATGATGGAAGGAACAAGTTCATCCTTCATGTCCTTGAGCTGACAGGACTTGTTCGGGGATGAAATAAGCATAGTGACAAGAAGCCACTTAATTCCATCCGCAGCATTGATCTTATCCCTGATGACTTCAGCCTTCTTTCCCTTCTTTATTGCCCTTATGTCCTGGTTGGAAAGTGCAGTGAGACTGACCATTGCATTGGGTATGTTGATCTTCACTTCATCACCGGGACGGTTGGAGAACTTGACAGTAAGAATACCGGATGCGGAGACATCGGTTATGAGGCCGACCTTCTTTGTAGCATTCTGGAGCACATATGTGTTCTTAGAGTATGCAATGTTCTTCTGGAATTCATCGAGGGCCTTAACAGGGTCAACGCCGGACTTGGTCACATCAAAGAGCTTTGAGCATTCCTCGTAGCGGGTCGACTTC
The DNA here is from genome assembly GCA_963640795.1 of bacterium. Classification (GTDB taxonomy): domain Bacteria; phylum Spirochaetota; class Spirochaetia; order Sphaerochaetales; family Sphaerochaetaceae; genus Ornithospirochaeta. Next base: position 68,981 of record CAVIAZ010000001.1, read on the forward strand.
CCGTAGCGCTCTTTGAGAATGCGTGAAAGCTTACCCCTTGCATCCTCATCAGAAGGGTTGATTGTGAGAACAGTGCGGAGGACATCTATGATGTTCTCGATATTCTTTCTCCTGACAAGTCCTCCTGTCTCATCTGTAAAGCTGTCCTTCTCCTTATAAAGGTATTCAAGGAGCATTCCGGCAAGTTCCAGAGCAAGAGGAGACTTTCCAAGCTTGGAGATGTAAGTTGAATAAAATGAGTAGTCACTTGTATTGTTATTGAGAAGCTTGGCATAAGTCTGACTGATCTTTATGTTGTCAGGTGTGACAAGAAGCCTGTTAAGCGTTCTCTGGTAGTAGGTACATGCTTTCTTCTTGTCTCCGCTCTTCTCATAGTTATCTGCTACAAGGATGATGATATCTGTATCGTTGCTGTTACATTTGACATAACGCTCGTAGTAACCCCACTTTGCCTCTTCATTACCCTTTGATCCGGCTATCTCGCCAAGAACCATCAAAGGGGATGGGGAGTCTGCAGTCTTGAGTATTGTCTTTGCAACATACTCGGCACACTCATAGTTACGCTTCTCATGAAATGTGTTCATGAGATTGTTAAGTCTTATCTGGGCCTCATGTGGATTTAAAAGCAGGTTGATTCTCCCTGCTACAAACGAGAGGACAATCGAATCCGGATTCTCATACTCCAGGGCTATTGCATCCTGTCTGAGTGATTCCTTCGTGTCGTCTTTCTTCATGGCAAGAATAGAAGAGTTAATCTCTTCCAGTGATGATACTTTATATGAGTAATATGGGTTCTTCCCCAGGCCTTTCTCTTCCTGTAATAAAAGTTTCAAATCAATCATACCGGCACCTTTATTCTTTAATATTTTATTTCTGAAAAAAAGAAATCCCGGGCAGAGTACGCTGCTCGGAAGATTCTTTATTTACTACAATGAATATAACACAAAATTCAGCAAATGCAAACAAAAATAAATATGGAACAAAGGGATGACTCTCTTTATAATTCATGCTATGAGTACAAGACAGCTATCCATTTCCCCTTCGGTACTTGCTTCGGATTTCTCATTTCCGTATGACAGTCTGAAGATGATAAGTGACTCGGGATGTGACTATGTCCATCTGGATGTCATGGACGGACACTTCGTCCCACAGATAACATTCGGCTCCAAGTTTGTGAAGGATCTCAAGAAGACAAGTGACCTTATCTTCGACGTACATCTCATGGTCGAGAAACCGGAAGATTTCATCCCTTCATTCATAGATGCGGGCTCAGACATAATAACAATCCACCAGGAGGCTACACATCACCTGGAGAGGTGCATTTCGATGATAAAGGAAAGTGGGGCCAGTGCCGGAGTGGCAATCAATCCGGGGACAGGAGTATCTGCTATAGAGGCAGTCCTGGATGAAGTGGACTATGTGCTTGTGATGACAGTCAATCCCGGCTGGGGAGGGCAGAAGTTCATTCCCCAGACACTCAAGAAGATCAGGGAACTTGACCTCAGGCGAGAAGAGGAGGGCTACAGCTACATAATCGAGGCTGACGGAGGAATCGGGAGAAACAATATAAAGGTGCTCTATGAGGCCGGGGTCACACTTGCAGTTATGGGGACTTCATTCTTCAACAGCCCCAACAAGTCAGGCTTCGTAAATGAAATTTTCGAGATATTAGATGAAAGCAATAATACAGACAGTAAGGAATGCTGAATGCAGGGTTGACGGAGCCCTTATCAGCCGTATGGATGAGGGACTTCTTGTCTACTATGGTGTTGATAAGAAAGACACCCTTGACGACATTCTTCCCTTTATCGAAAAGATTTTGAGAATGCGTATCTACCGTGGTGTTGATGACAGAAGGATGAACTACTCGATAATGGACAGGACAAAGAGCATCATGCTCATCAGCCAGTTCACGCTGATGGCATCACTCTCCAGGGGAAACCGTCCATCCTTCGACGATGCGATGTCCGGTCCGGATGCCGAAGTCTTCTATGAGAAGGCAATCGAAATTCTCAAAAGTGAGGGAGTTGATGTAAAAAGAGGTGTTTTTGGTGCCCATATGATGATAAATTATACAAATGACGGCCCTGAAACATTTATTTTTGAAAAATAATACGATTTTTTTGACATTTTTCGGGGGTGTTTGACCTATATATAAGTATAGAGGATTAATTTATGGCAAAGACTACAAATTTAGAAAACAGTGACAACGGAAAGAAAGAGGCCCTTGAGGCTGCAAGACTTCAGATTGACAAGGAATTCGGAAAAGGCTCATTGATGAAGCTCGGGGACAATAAGGATGTCCTGGATGTTGATGTAATACCATCCGGTTCAATTCTCCTTGATGAGGCATTGGGGGTAGGTGGTTACCCAAAAGGAAGGATTATCGAAATCTACGGGCCTGAATCATCAGGTAAGACTACTCTTGCCCTCCACGCAATCAGCGAGTGCCAGAAGAAAGGGGGAATCGCTGCTTTCATCGATGCCGAGCATGCCCTCGACCCTGTCTATGCAAAGAACCTTGGAGTCAACATCGACGACCTCTGGATTTCTCAACCTGATAACGGAGAACAGGCTCTTGAGATAACCGAGCGTCTTGTAAGAAGCGGTGCCATCGACATCATAGTCGTCGACTCTGTCGCAGCCCTCACTCCCCAGGCTGAAATCGAGGGTGACATGGGAGACAGCCATGTCGGCTTACAGGCAAGACTCATGTCCCAGGCTCTCAGAAAGCTTACAGGAATTCTTGCAAAGTCAAATACTACAATCATCTTCATCAACCAGATAAGAATGAAGATTGGTGTCATGTTCGGCAACCCTGAGACAACTACAGGCGGTAACGCACTCAAGTTCTATGCATCTGTCAGACTGGATGTGAGAAGAATTGAGTCAATAGGAAAGAATGCTGATGAGCTTACAGGAAACAGAATCAGGGTCAAGGTCGTGAAAAACAAGGTTGCACCTCCATTCAAGAAGTGCGAGATAGACCTCATGTTCGGTAGCGGGATATCGAAGATGGGATCCTTACTGGATGCAGCAACAAAGTATGACATAATCGAGAAGGCCGGTGCATGGTACTCCTTTAACGGGGAAAAGATCGGACAGGGCAGGGACAAGACTCTCGAGTATATGGAGCAGAATCCTGAATTCACAAAGGAGATAGATACAATTGTGAGAGAGAAGATGTTCCCGGAGAAAGTGAAGTCGGAAAGTGAAGAAAAATAATCTTCTCCAATCTTTCTGACAAATGTCTGTTTTTGTACACAGAAAGGATTTTTCTTTTTAAATAACGTTGACTACAACCCCCTTGGATATTACCTTGGGGGCATCTTATTTATTTAAGGAGAAAGAAAATGAAAAAGAAAGTTTTAACAGTTTTTCTGATATTGGCACTCGTTGTCACAGCTCTCAGTGCCAAGGACAGCGGATTCAGAGTTGGAGCACAGCTCGGATGGGGATTTGACTGGAACAAGAGCGTTGGAACAGCTAATGTTCTCGGTACAACAACTACAAGTACCACAGTCTACAAGAACAATGGATTTGCCGGCTCACTTACAGCTGAATACAACTTCGATGAATTCTGGGGAATCAGGGGAACAGCAGGAATGATGTTTGCTGGTAAACCAAGCTATAAGTACAGCATCGGTGACAATAAGAGCGACTATAAAGAAGTCTCCACAGATCAGAAGTCAGGTCTTACATGGGACTTTGCACTCGATGCCAAGTATACAGTTGCACTCAGCAAGAAACTCAATCTCTCTGCACTTGCAGGAGCTGAGCTCATGACTGGTTATATCTATAAGACAGGTACGGAAGATTTTGATAAGAATACAAAGAATGTTGCCTTCGGACTTAACGCTGCAGCAGAGCTTTCTTATAAAGTAAATAAGAATGTCTATCTCAACGCAGGAGTCAACGGGGCTTGGTTCTTTGTTAACAATGCAGAGATTCTCAAGAGTTCTGAAGGTGCAATTCAGCTTGGACAGACAAAGCTGGCTGATGCTACCTACAAAACAAAGAGCTTCATCCTTCGCCCTTATCTCGGCGCAACATATGCATTCTGATTTGGAGTTTAGAGAGAAACATGCTGTCATTGGGCAACCGGTGGCAGCTGTTTTTTGTCCCTGAAGGTTGAGGAATTAAACTCTTTTCAAATATAATCGGGTCATGGCAGATAATTTCGACGCACTACTTGATAGAAAAGAACAGACAAGCTTTCATGTCCCGGGAATACTCAATGACAAGAAAGACTTCGACGGCCCTTTGGACCTTCTTCTCTTTCTCATCAGCAAGAATGATGCCAACATATATGACCTTCCGATTTCACTCATTACAGAACAGTTTCTTGAATACATAGAAAACAATAAGACAGACATATCGGACCTGGCAGACTTCTACAGGACAGCAGCAGAGCTCTTATACATAAAGACAAAACTCCTCCTTCCACAGGAGACAACGCTGGATGAGGAATATGAGGACCCGAGACAGGATCTTGTCGACAGGCTCATTGATTACCAGAAATACAAGAAGTACACAGATCTCCTCACCGGTGTCGACAACGGGGGAAGACTCTATATAGACAGGCCGGAGAACCTCTTTGCCATTCCCTTTGAAGACAAGGAACTTTTTAAGGATGTAACGCTGTCTGATCTCTTCAAAACCTTCCAGGATATTCTCTCCAAGACTCCCCCAAGCAAGATATTCAACATTTACCAGAGTGTCTCAGTCAAGGAAAAGAGAGCCCTCATGAGCGAACTTCTTGATGAGAGGAATGAGATTACAATTGAGGACCTTATAGTTGATTCTTCTAATCCACTCCATGTAATATGTGCTTTCCTCTCAATACTTGAAGCGGCAAAGGACCACACAATACTCTTCAGGCAGGATACCCAGTGGGGGATAATCTACATAACAAAGAGACCACAGGACTGGGATCCGTCCCTCATAGACGAATATGACAGGGAGGCGGATGAATATGAGAGGGAGAACCTCGCCGATGTGGAGGATTTCTCAATTCTTACTAAGGAAGCCGAGATGAAGCTTGATGACCTTATTGATGAGAAAAGAGAGAAGCGAGAGGAGAGGGAAGAGAAAGAGAGACCTGTTGACGAGCTTACGGGTGTTGAAGACGATATAGATTTGGGAGATGACGATGACTGGTAGTATTTTAAGTGATGATGCAAAGATAACCGAAGCTGTGCTTTTCATCGAAAACACTCCGCTTTCAATTAAGAGAATAAGTGAACTCACAGGAATAAAAGAGGAGGAAATCCCTGACTGTTTGAGGGAACTTAAGGAAGAATACCAGGAAAGAAACTCCGGACTTCTACTCTTTGAGGAAGAGGACCTCTATTCCTTCCAGCCTGTCCCGGAACTCTATCCGCGTCTGAGACAGAGCTACGGCAGAAAGGTTGACAGAAGACTCAGCCGTGCCGCGCTCGAGACTCTCTCGATAGTTGCCTACTCCCAGCCTATAACACGCTCTGAGATAGACAAGATCAGGGGAATACAGTCAGACAGCATTGTCAGACTTCTCAGGGAGAGGGATTATATAAAGGTGAACGGCAGGGCCGACAAACCTGGTCATCCCTGTCTATATTGTACAACAAGAAAGTTTTTATATGAGTTCAAACTCAAATCAATAGCAGAGCTTCCGAAACTCAGTGAAGCAGACAGACTCAAATTCATGAAAGAACCAGAAGGGGATTTATTCGATGGACAGTGACAATACTTTATTTCCGATGAGACTACAGGCATACATGGCAAAATGTGGTGTTGCAAGCAGAAGGGCAAGTGAGGACCTTATAGCACAGGGACGTGTGATGGTGAACAACAAGACTATCAGGGAACAGGGCTTCAAGGTCTCTGAGGACGATATCGTCCAGGTCGACGGGGACACGATAGAACTCCCGATGAAGAAGTATTACATAGCCCTCAACAAGCCGAAGGGATATGTATGCACCAACTACGATCCGAACGAGGATAAGTATGCACGCTCCCTCATCGGCATCAGGGATAACAACCTCCTTTTCAATGTCGGGAGACTCGATAAGGAATCGATGGGAATTCTCCTCTTTACAAATGACGGGGACTTTGCAAACAGGATGATGCACCCCAAATACGAAGTTGAGAAGGAATACCTTGTGAAGCTCAACAGGCCTGTCGACATAGACGACCTCAACAGGGCCCTTGATGGAATCTACATAGATCAGCCGATTCCGTACAGGATTAGAAGATACGACCTTATCCCAAGGACAAAGGATTACATAAAGGTGACACTCACGGAGGGGAAGAACAGAGAGATAAGAAAGATATTCTCCTTCCTGAACTATGATGTTAAGTCTCTTACACGCATAAGAATAGGCTGTGTCGATCTTGGTGACATGCAGCCTGGTGAATGGCGTAATCTCAAAGACGAGGAGATAAAGGGCCTCCTCAGCGGAAAAAACAACACAAAGGCAGTAAATCCGAAGAAGGTGAGGAACGTCAGCATAAAAAGAAAGGAGGAGAGGTGATGGTCATAGCAATAGACGGTCCTGCCGGGAGCGGAAAGAGCACAATAGCAAAAAAAATCGCAGAGGAGAAAGGATGGTATTTCCTCAATACCGGTTCATTCTACAGGGCATATACCCTGGCACAGCTGGAAAAGGGCCTCGATCCCCTCGACAGGGACAGCGTCCTTGAAACAGCAGAAAATACAGAGTTAAGTGTAATAGACGGCAATATATGCATTAACTCAGTCAACGTGGAGGACAGACTCCATACCCCTCTTGTAGATAAATATTGCTCTCCTGTCTCATCAGACCCGAGATTGCGTGAGAAGGTGACAGCCCTCGTGAGAAAGCTTGCAGGGAACATGAATATCGTAACGGAGGGAAGGGACACCACGACCGTCATTTTCCCTGACGCTGATTATAAGTTCTACTTTGACGCATCCCCTGAGGAAAGGGCAAGACGCCGTGTAAAAGAACAGGACGGGGTGACATATGAGGAAGTTCTGGCATCAATTAAGGCAAGGGACAAAAATGATATGGAGAAGGCCGTGGGAGCGCTCAAAATCGCAAAAAATGCCATTTATATTGACACCACTAACTTGACTATAGATGCCGTTTGTGAGAAAGTTTACTCTGCTATGCAAAAGCATTAAGCGTGGTAATTTAGTAGTAGGAGAAAGTGGCATGGAAAAGGAATCAGTGATGCAGTCATATTTTCAGCAGCATCTTATGTCAATTCCAGAATTAGAAGTCGGTCAGATCGTAACCGGTACTGTAGTACAGACAAATGACGAGACTGTCCTGGTTGACATCGGATACAAGTCAGAGGGACAAGTTCCAGTTGATGAGTTTATTGAACTCCCGAAAATCGGAGATAAGGTAGCCTTGACAATCCTGAAGCTCGACAATGGTCGTGGCCAGGTTGTTGTATCAAAGAAGAGGGCAGAGGCAAAGGAAAAGGCAGAAGCTCTCAAGAAGGCAAGTGAAGATAGAACACCTGTCCTTGGCAAGTTCGTCAAGACAATCAAGGGCGGTTATGAGGTTGACCTCGGAGCAGACTACAAGGGATTCTGCCCGCTGTCAAAGGCTGATGTTGTCAGAGTCGAGAACCCTGAGGAACTGATTGGAAAGACAGATTTCTTCATCATCGACAAGTTCCATTCAGGAACAAAGCTCAAGAGTGTTGTCTCCAGAAGAGAATATCTCGAGCAGAGAATCAAGGAAAACAGACAGAAGTTCTTCGAAACAGCACAGGTTGGAGATGTCGTACAGGGCGTTGTGAAGTCATTCACATCTTTCGGTGCTTTCATCGACCTCGGCGGATTCGACGGACTGTTGCACCTCAACGATATGTCATGGGGACATGTCACAAGACCTAAGGAATTTGTGAAGAAGGGCCAGATTATCCAGCTCAAGCTTATCAACATTGATCCTGAGACACAGAAGATTAATCTCTCCCTCAAGGCAATGGAACCGGATCCATGGTCAACATTCGACCAGAAGTATCAGATTGGTGACGTTATCAAGAAGCCGGTCACAAAGATTGCAAACTTCGGTATCTTCATTGAAATCGAACCCGGCATCGAGGGGCTTGCACATGTTTCCGAACTCAGCTGGACAAAGAAGATTACAAACCCGAAGGATTTCTGCAAAATCGGCGATGTAGTCGAAGCAAAGATTCTCGGATGGGACCTCGACCACAAGAGAGTATCTCTCGGCCTCAAGCAGCTTGAAGAGAATCCCTGGGATTCAATTCTTGAGAGATTCCCTGTCGGAAAGACAGTCAAGGGACCGGTTGTCAAAGTCACATCTTCAGGCGCATTCATCAACCTTGAAGACGGTATCGACGGATTTTTGCACCTTGATGACGTTTCCTGGACAAAGAAAATCAAGTCCATGGACCAGTTCTGCAAGGAAGGCGATGTAGTTGAAGTTGTTGTTTCTAAGGTTGAACCTGAGAACAAGAGAATCAAACTCTCTGTCAAACAGCTCAGCGGTAACCCGTGGGATACACTTGCAAAGGAGTATTCAAAGTTCTCCACAATCACAGGAACAATCTCATCTGTCACTGACTTCGGCGTTTTCGTCAAGGTTATTGGTGATATCGAGGGACTTATCAGCAAGTTCAATCTTGTCGGTCCTGATGAAGAGTACAAGGACTCTGTTCTTGAGAGCTACAAGGAAAAGATCGGAGAGCCTATCACAGTAATGATTACTGAGATTAACCCGAGAGCTGAGAAGCTTGGTCTCTCCATCAAGGAAATGATCAGAAGAAGCCAGGAGTCTGAGATGGCTAAGTACATGGCAGACACCAAAGAGGATGATGATACTTATAACCCGTTCGCAGAAATGCTGAAGAATAAGAACTAATCATCTGTATAAATAGTGAAGGGAAGGCGGAGTTATTGTTACTCCGCTTTCTCAAAGGAAAAATAATGGCTAATAAAAAAGAAAAAAACCTTTCTGCTAATGAAGTTCTTGTCAATAAGACGGAAGGTTGGATTTCAACTCATAAAAACCTTATTATCTGCTCATGTATAGCTGTCGTGGCAATTATCGTGATTGCATTGGTTGTTACTCTTGTTTCCGGAAATGGTTCAAGCAGTCTCGATACAGAGCTTGCAACACTTGAAACCGGTTACAGTGAATACAAGGTCATGGATGCAGATGCAGAAGGTTATGACGAGAAGCTCGAGACAGTTAAGTCTTCAGCAGATGCTCTTGTAACTGAAGCAGGCCTGAAGAAATATGCCGGTGCCAAGGCTGAGATTATCCTTGCCGAGATTGATTATGCTGACGGCAATTATGCTGATGCAGCTGATAAGTACGAGGCAGTCTACCAGGCACAGAAGAGCACATACCTTGGTCAGGTTGCACTCTATTCAAAGGCTGTTGCAGTTGAGGAGTCCGGTGACAAGACAGGTGCTCTTGATCTCTACAACAGGGTATTCTCCGAGTATGGCACAGAGGGGCTCTATGCTTCACGTGCACTCTTCAATGCAGCTAGATTGACTGAAGAGAGCGACAAAGCTCTTGCTATTTCAATCTATGAGCAGCTTGTTGGTGAGTTTGAAGAGAGCTCAAGTGAATATGCTAAGCTTGCTAAGAGCAGGATTTCCCAGCTCAACGCAGCTAACTAATCAAAATTAAATAAACTCGAAAGGGAAGGGTAGTGCAGGTGAAAAGAAGTTTGGTTTATTTCATCGTTATCACTACCCTTATTCTTTTGTTTTCCTGTGGAATTCCGAATGTCTACGTCCCGGAATCAAGTGACATTACAATTACCCGGGATTCTACTTCGGGAACTTTCACAGTGAC
>CAVIAZ010000002.1:0-63592 GCA_963640795.1 bacterium
TATGATATGTCATATATAGTCTTACCGCATGCCTGATAGAGACTGCTACCTATCTCGGATCCGTCTGCCTTAGTATAGAGGCCCCTGCCTTCCTTAGCTATCGACTCCTCATAAGAGCTTACTGAATCTGACTGTCCCGGTTTATATGCCTGGTCGTACCTGTTTGTGACATAGTAAAAATCAATACCGTTCTCTACGCACTTTTTGACAAATTCAACTGCTCCGGGAAGAGCGGTACATGAATCACTCATTACAAATCTTGCAAATGCTGCATTGTTATAGTCGCCGTCGTTTCCCACTATATCTGCGGTATAATTTGCTCCGTCTACGAGAGTATCATCAATGTCGCTGACAATTGCCACCCTCACACCGTTATGAAGCATACGCTTACTTCCGTCAGAGTCTACCTCAATAATCCACTCTGTGTTATCAGGATCGAGGCACGCTGCAACCATATCATCGACGTATTTTTCAGCAATAGCAAACCCCTGCATCATGAGAGCCTGGCTCTCTGCCGAAAGCTGCCACGCAAGTCCTCCGACAAGGTATTCATATAAAGGATTTGGTGATACCCCCCAGTCCTCACTTGTCTCCTCAGGCTCTACGATGCTTACACTCTCGGCTCCAACCTTTTTACCGCTGTTATAAGCAAAAACAACAATTACGCATACAACAGCAAGAGCTACTACACCTAATACAATATTTTTTATCTGTTTCTTATCCATCTTTTTCTTCACTTATATTTGTGCTCAATCTTATCTGTTTGACCTGTTTTAGTCGATAACCACGAATAGCGAAGAAAGGAAAACACACAGATAGAAAACTACTCGAGGTGGCTGCATCTTTCTTTTTCACTCTACATCTTATATTCGATTATTCTGCACGAATGCTTTCTTCTTCCCTTTGCGTTATCCCGGTCATAGGAGATGCCGACTAAGAGAATACTCTGTCCTATATTCTCCAATACCGACGGATATTTCCTTTGAAGTATCTGCTCTATCGCACCTTCAGATGATTTATTCCATTTCAGCTCTACAACCAAAGCCGGCCAGTCAGAATCGGGAAGCGGTATATAAACAACATCGGCATAACCTTCTCCGGCAGGAAGTTCCTCAAACTGGAGATAGTGGTCTCTGTATGTATAGTACGCAAGCTTAATTACACTTCTGAGACTTTCTTCACTGTTATAGTGAATGGCAACAGTCTCTTCCATGTGGATCTTTTCAATCAACTCAGCAACCTTCTTCTCATCCATGTGAACAGTTGCAGCAAAGAGGGCCTCGCTCTCATTGATTCTTTTCATGGTCGCTGCATTTCTCACTTCATGGATGGAGCGCTGGAATTCACGCCTGATTTCCTCATTCGGAATCCTGGCGGCAGATTTATTGCTGTCGTATGAAAGATACCCCAGGTGAATAAGGAGAGTAAGAACATCGTCCTTTCCACGGAAGGTAGTGAGGTCATTGGCAAATCCTGTTGTATTCACCTTCACATCCACCCCGCCGACAAGTTCAGCTATGGTCTTTGTAAGCCCGTTGTACTCTCTGCTGATATAATCAAGGAGTCCTTCTGCTGCCGATGTCTGGGACCAATATGAATCAAAATCATCATTCTGTATTGCCTTCATCACGGAATTCGGATTATAAACAGGTCCCGTGCCTTTGAATTCATATCCGTCATACCACAGTTTCATCTTCTCAAAATCAACACCGTGTCTTGAGCATAGAGACCTGACCTCACTCTCGGTGAAGCCGACAAATTCTGCGTAGCCGAGGGGTTTCACCATCGTATACTCATTGAAATCAGAAATAGCAGACTGCTTGATCGGAAGGATTCCGGTCATATAAGCAGCAGCTACAGCCTTCGGGGTGAATGTCCCGTTCTTGAACCATTCTCTAAGAAGATTGAGGTATGCCTTCTGCGCCTCAGGGTCGTTCTTTGCCTCCCTTATGACGGCATCCCACTCATCTATGATGAAAATGAACTTCTTCCCGCTTATCTCGATGGCAGCAAGCATCTTCTCCTTAAGTTCCAAATCGGAATCCAGTACCATACCGAATCTATCGAGCTCATCAGAGAGAGCTTTCACTATCATATTGGGAACATCTTTCAAAGGGACACCTTCCCTTTCTGCCCGGGAGATGAAAGATGTGACTTCAAGATAAATTACATTGTACTTGTTGAGATGTTTTTCATAGTCCTCTGTACGAGATATAAGTTTATCATCAAAGAGGGAATGGGAATCACAAGAGGAGTCATAGTAGGCAGAGAGCATCCTGGCAGCATAGGATTTTCCGAATCTGCGGGGTCTGCTGATGCATGTGAGTTTATTAGGTTTACAAATTGTCCCGTTGATTTTTTCAATCAGCATTGTTTTGTCGACATAACCGTCTCCGTTTATCTCAGCAAAACCACTGTTTCCGGGATTAATATATGTTCCCACAGAACTATCTCCTCTCTTCCCCTTCTGAATACTATTGTATCATAAGAGCCGATTATAGTACCAAGAAAAGTCTCATCCCCTGCTCTTTTTCTTCTCGATTATCTCGTAGTACAGTTCCTCGACAGTCCGGCAGACGTCTCCCCATGAGCGGTAGATAGTCTTCCTGGCACCTTCACCCGCATGATTTCTCACCTCTGGATGGTTGAGGATATAAAGCAGGCGACTGGCATAATCACCGACTTCATTCTTCACTATGAATCCGTTCTCATTATCTGTAATCCCCTCATTGGTACAGGAGCCTTCAACTATGACAAGAGGAACAGAGAAACATGCAGCCTCTATCTGTACAATGCCGGCAGTATCATAAAGGGACGGAAAGAGGAAGAGATATGCAGAAGCATATATATCCCCAAGCTTCTCCCTGTCCGTAATCTTTCCCAGGAAGGTCACACAGTCAGAGAGGTTGTTGTTTAAGACATATTTCTCGTAGTCTCTCTTCTTATGGCCCTCACCGACAAAGACCATTTTGAACTTATCGCCTCCAATCTCCGACTTGAGTTTCCTGATTGCATCAAGAGTCAGAGGAATATTCTTCTCATCCTTATGCTGCCCGACATAGAGAAGAATTGGGGTATCATCATGGACGCCACATAGCCCTCTCCCTCTTCTTCTCCTCTCTTCGAATTCGGCATCGTCTTTCGGTGGAATGAAGTCAGCACAGTTTCTCACAACCCTGACTTCCCCCTTGAATCCGTATTCACTTAAAATCCTCTTTCTGCATGCTTCAGTCGGAGCCCATACCTCATCACACCCGTAGTAGAAACTCATCTTCTTTTTAACTATCTCTTCAGCCATGAATCCGGGTACAAGTTCCCTGAGGTCATCCTTGAAGAAGGTGTGAAAGGTTGTGACAATCGGAATATTACGTCTTTTTGCAATCTTCATTGCATAGTCACCTGTCATCGTCGGACAATGTGCATGTACAATATCAAACGGTATGGCCTCTATAATCTGCTTTGTCTTATGTGGAAATGTGGTTATACCATATGGCTTTAAAGCCTTTATCGGATAGAACTCCTTTCCCCTTATTGCATAGTCAATACCATGCTCCCTGTCGTAGTCTTCACTTTCCTCATAACCAGGAACTATGGCATATGTCTTATGACCGAGTTTATTAAGTTCTATGCAATAATTGTTAAGTACATTGACTACTCCGTCCATGACAGGCATGAACGAGTCATTGAACTGGCCAATTGTAAGTTTCTCTCTGCTCATTTTTAATCAATATCCCCCTGCGGATAGTTTGATGCAGAAATTATACATGATAACTTCTCTATCTGTCACCAGAGGCACAGTGTTTTAAATCCTCCCCGATTGTTGTAAACTCACAATATGATTGAATACAACTTCCATAGAGCAGATAACCTTCCTTCTGCATTAGATAATCTTTACACAATAATCAAACTCCTACGCTCCCCCGAGGGATGTCCCTGGGACAGGATTCAGACAAATAAGAGTGCTACAGAAAGCCTTATTGACGAGAGCTACGAATACCTTGAGGGGGTGATTAAAAATGACGTTGCTTCCGAAAGGGAGGAGATAGGAGACGTAATGATCAACGTCTTCATGAATCTCTATATCCACGAGGAAAATAATGACTTCAGGCCGGAGGATGCAATAAATGAGGTTTGCGAGAAGCTCATCAGGCGCCACCCCCATGTCTTCGGAGAGGCTAAAGCTGAGGATGCAGGCGAGGTTCTAACCCTCTGGAACCAGGTAAAGGAGAATGTCGAGGGCCATAAGGACAGGAGTGAGGATTTCTTCTCTCATATCCCGTCATCGCTTCCCCCTCTTATGAGTGCATACGAAATCCAGAAGAAACTCAAGAAGGTCGGCTTTGACTGGAATGACGTATCGGGTGTGTTCGATAAGGTCAGGGAGGAACTGGGAGAAGTCGAGGAAGCTGTAAAGGAAGGAAACAGTGACCACATCGAGGAGGAGATAGGAGACCTTCTCTTCTCCGTTGTCAACCTGTCACGCTTCTTGAAGGTAAGACCGAATACGGCTTTATTCAGATGCAACAATAAGATAAAAGAGCGGTTCCAGAAACTCTTTGACAGAGCTAAGGAAGAGAATATCCCGCTTGATAAAGATCACAATGACGAAATGAATGCACTCTGGGACAGGATAAAGGAAGAAGAGAAATGATAAAGAGGAAAGGCCAGCTCTATTGGAACGACGAAAAGACCGTGCTGACAGAAAAGATGTTTTCTGAGATGCTCTCTGATAAGAATGATAAACTCTATCAGAATGCCCTCTCATATTTTGCCTCCATCCGTCCCCTTATTTCCCCTGAGGCTGCATCGGACTTCCAATGGATCAAGATGGAATACACTGTCCCCTACTTCATGGATTTGGCTTTCAGATGCCGTAACAGGGTATTCGGGATTATGTTTGCTTCTGTAGGGAGGGATGGAATCCTCTCCAATCCACCATTCTATGCAGAGCGGATGAAACTAATGGAAGAAAACGACATAACAGGATGCATTCTCCCCTTCGATAATACCGGAAATGTTGTCAGGCTTGTCGAGGACAAGTTCAATCTCATCAATGCCTCACTCTATATTGAAGAGGGAAGAATTGAAGAAGTAGTTCCCGAAAAACTCTCGGGAGAGGAATTCAGGGAGACATCGCTCTGGGAACTCTATAACACTGCTGTCATGGCCATTGTTGAGAACCTCCACAATAATGAGGGAATCGATAACATGCTCTACCAGAGCTATCCGGGAGTCAGTCCGAATATATGCTGGATAGACAAGGACAATGTCTTCAACTGGATGGTTATAGATATCGTGAAGGAACGGGAGTTAAAGCCGGAAATGCCGTCTGAACTTCTTTCTACGATAGCCAGGAACAACGGACTCGGCCACTACGCACTATGTGAACTCTCAAACCCGTATGCCCCGAACGTCTTCCCGCGGGGCCAGAAGTTCGACCTCAGATTCGAGATTATTGATTTATAAAAAAAGTGCCTCCCAGGTAAAAAAGGATTGCAATAGCAAGAATTCAGCATAGCTTTATCATTATGCAAACAGGGAGGACACTAATAAGTTTGTTCTACACCAAAACAGAAAATATTTCAACAGAAAAATGGCCCTGTTACAGGCCAAATAATAAAACCAGGTTCCGGGTAAGCCGAGTTCTGTTTATGTAATCATCTATCTAGGAGCGGGATTACTCCCACCCTCAAGCGGTTCACCCGTGGATATAGCCGAACAAGCCACCCACATACTTAACCTTGCTCCCAGTGAGGTTTACCATGCCTTTCCTGTCACCAGGAAAGCGGTGGTCTCTTACACCACCCTTTCACCCTTACCTTCCGGCGGTCTGCTCTCTGTTGCACTCTCTGTAGCATTACTGCTCCTGGCCGTTAGCCAGCACTGTGTTCTGCGGAGCCCGGACTTTCCTCTGTATTTCAAGCGATTACTTCCGAAGCCTGGATAAATTCAATTAAAATTCGTCGTCAGCATCATCAGATGTGAGGATATCATCATCGTCAGCAACAGACTCATCAGATACAGTCTCACCACCCTTTGTGATACTCTTCACAACGTCGATATCATCAAAGATGAAGTTCTTCTCTTCCTCTGGAGGAACAGTGTCATCAAAGTAAATCATCCTTGAGCAATACGGACAGGTATCAACCTCGTCATTGAACTGCTTGAGCCTGAGATCTATGACAAATTGCATAGGAAGGACAAAGTTACATCCCATACATACCTGTCCCTTCACAGGAACAAGTCCCTGGCCACCCTTCTTACGTGCAATGTTATAGAACCTGTTATAGAAGTCTTCATCTATAACCCCGTTCTTGATTTCATCGCATTCGCTGTTGAGGGCTGTAATCTTGGAGTCAATATCGGCAAGCTGAGCCTCAACCCCACCCTTGACCTCGTTGACACGGGCAGAAATTTCAGCAACAACTGCACTCTGCTCTGCGATTCTGCCTTTCAGCTCACCAATCTGCTGATTCTTGGCATTTCTGGCAGTCAGAAGAGCCTTGGCACGTGCATCAGCTTCATTGATCTGCTTGGTCATTGCTTCCATCTCACGCATCGTGTTCAGTGTTTCAATCACCTTCTGGTACTCACTGGACTGATGGTCAGCATCTGTATATTGAATCGTCAAGCTCTTCTCTTCACTCTCAGCCTGTCTGAGGTCTTCCTCAAGACCGGCCAGAATCTTTTCAGCTTTTTCCAAAGCTGCCTCATCCTCATGGAGTGCCTGGGGGATGACTTCCCTCTGCTCTTCAAGACTTAACTTTTCAGTAATAACACTTTGAAGTCTGATTAATGTTTCAAGCTTCTTATTTTCTGCCATATGTCTACATTCTCCAACAAAAAACTATCATATAAGATTTTCTGAATATGTTCCACCTATTTTTCAGCTCCAATCCTTCAATTGTCTGCTTCTCTTAGGGTGACGTAGCCTTCTGAGTGCCTTAGCCTCAATCTGTCTGATTCTCTCCCTTGTTACATCAAAGTAGAGACCGACTTCCTCAAGGGTCAATGCATATCCGTCATCAAGACCGAATCTCATCCTGAGGACCTCCTGCTCCCTCTCCGGAAGTGTAGAGAGGAGTTCCCTGATCTTATCCTGCAGAAGCTTGTAAGCTGTCTGGTTGGCAGGGTTCTCCGCATCCTTATCCTCGATGAAGTCGCTGAGGACGGAATCCTCTTCCTCTCCCACCGGAGTTTCCAGGCTGATCGGCTCACGGGCAACACTCTTGACTGTCTTGACTTTGCTTTCCGGCCAGTCGAGTGCATCTGCAATTTCCTTATCGGTCGGGTCCCTTCCGAGTGACTGCATGAGTGTTCTGCTGATCCGTACAACCTTGTTAATCTGCTCTATCATGTGGACAGGCACCCTGATTGTTCTTGCCTGATCTGAGATTGAACGGGTTATTGCCTGTCTGATCCACCATGTTGCATATGTACTGAACTTGAAGCCCTTTGCATACTCGAACTTCTCAACAGCTTTAATAAGCCCTATATTACCTTCCTGCACAAGGTCAAAGAACTGGAGTCCCCTGTTTGTATATTTCTTTGCAATGGAGACAACAAGCCTGAGATTGGCCTTGATGAGCCTGTCCTTAGCCTGCTTCAGGATAACCTGGCCGTATTGGATGTTCTTCACATTCTCAATGACCTTGTCCGTCGAACACTCAAAGTCATACTCAATTGTTCTGAGTTCCTTCTCCGTAAGCTGGAGTTCCTTTATAAGGTCCTTTATCTCATCACTTGATAGGCCGAGGAATTCCTCAATTGCCTGAGCCTTGCTTCTTGTTGCAAGGTCACGGCCAAGCTGTCTTATCTCACGGGAGGAGGAAATCTTGAGCTTACCCTCTATCTCCTTCTTCTTCTCGTTGCACTTGATAATGGTATCACGAGCATCGATGAACATCGAGGTAAGGGTATCTATCTCCTCCTGCTGGAGTTCGATGGAGCCCACCCAGTCAGTTACCGGTATATACCTGTTCTGCTCGAGACTCTCTATCTCCTTCTCGGCATCCTTGAACTTCTTTGCAAGGGATTGTGAAATCTGGGCATTCTCCTTCTTAAGTTCGTTGTGGAGTCTCTGGATGGCATTCTCGAGTTCCTGTGGTTTCATATCAGGATGCTCGGCACGGAATGCCCTGTCCCTCTCGGCAGCAAGTGCAACCATGTCTTCGTTGCGCTTTTCCTCCTCGTTCTTCGTTTCGGCCTGTATCTCCCTGTTTTCCTTAATGGCATAACGGCGGGAAGCCTCACGGCAGAACTCAATCCACTCTTCCCTTGTTGCAAACGAAGATCTCTTCTTTCCTTCATAAATCGGAGACTTCTCATTCGGATGTCCACCGAGCCTGTCGAGGAGATCTTCCTTCATCTTCCTGATTTTCTCGTCCTTATCCTCATCGCCCGCAAGAAGCATCCTGTTCTTCTCATCAATGTACTCGTCTATCTGGCGTGCGATATCTCTTCCGAGGGCATCCCTGTAATTGAGATTGTATCTCTTCTGGACGGAAAGGAATTCCTTTATATCCTCCGGAGACAGCGAATCCTCGCTCTCCTCGTCAATTTTTGTGTTTATATGTTTGATGACAGAAGCAAAGAAAGAAATGAGAATCCCGCTCTCCCTGATTACGGAGTTGACAATCATCGCACCCTTTTCCATCTGCTTGGCTAGCTCGACTTCCTGTTCACCGGTGAGGAGTTTCTCATTACCGATTTCCTTGAGATAAAGCCTGATCGGGTCATCCTGGCTTGTGTCATACTTGCTTGTGACTGTGTGGGAAGCCCTGTGCTCGGATGAGGCGTCGCTGAATGATGATATGTCAATAAAGCGTTCACTGGACTCAGCATCCTCGTCTGTGTCCTTCCACTCGTTTATACCGTCTTCAGGGAATTCCTCCATTCCCTCTTCATCTTCTTCGTCTTCTTCCTCGTCCTCTTCCTCGTCCTCGTTCTTATCTTTCTTCTTTGACTCGGACGGGTTCTCATCCTCTGCAACTTCTTTCTCTATTTCATTGAGTTCGTCAATAGTCGGATCTGTGTCGCCGAATTCATCATAGTCATCATCAAGCGGAATCTCATCTTCACTGTCCTTTGCCTCGAGGTCAGCCGCAGTAGGCTCCCCGACAAATTCATCAGACTCATCCTCAGATTCCACATAATTAATTTTTTTGAGTTTTACAGCTTCCAGTATCTCATCATTGCTGAAAGCCTTACCATAGGTCTTCCTTGCCGTGATGATATCGACAAGAGAGATATAACCTTTCTCTTTCTCGAGTTTCTCCAGACTAAGAAATAATTCACTTACAAGAATTTCTTCTGACATTACTGTGTAATACTCCTTGAATCAAAGCTGTTGAGCGTCTCCTTCAGCTTCGATATCTTTCTGTCATAATCCATCTTTTTTTCCATGAGTTCGGTGAGCGTATCCTCATTCTCACCGCCAAGCATGGAAATCTGCCTGTCGAGTATGTTTCTTTTCCTTTCCATTGAACGAAGAGATATTCTCAATATAACTTCTTCAACTGCGTCGCTTCTGTCCTCTGTATATTCCTTCAGAGCGTAAGACGAACTGACATAATTTCTTAATTCTTCATCATCCAGATAAGAAAGGAAATTCGCATCCGACTGAACATCATCTCTCAAAGCATTCTCAAGAGCCATATAAAGCTTCTGAGCTTCTATATCCTCCAAATCCCCGAAGTTAATCCTCTGCCGGTAAACTTTAAAGAGAGAACGGTGATTGCAGAGGTAAAGCATCAGGAATAAATCATGTGAAACATTCACCTTAATGCTCTTGTGTTTCTCTTCTTTTGCACTGCCACGCTCTTCACCTGTAAAACCGGAAGGTTGGGTTATTTTCTTCAAATCCTCCTTAATAGCAGCCTCATCCAGACCCAGAAGTGTCGCCAGTGACAATATGTAACTGTCACGTTCAATTTCACTTTGACAGTTATTCAAATAATCACCCAGTGATCTCAATATGTCTGATTTTCCTCGGGCATTCTTTACATCATAATGACTTAAACTATTTTGCACAAGGTAGTCAAAACCCGTTAAATATGGTTCAAACTCCTCTTTTACACCATCCACCCCCCTCTTTTCCAGGAGTTCTGAGGCATCCTTGGCTGACTGAAGTCTGTGTACCCTCTGTTCCAGTCCGTTCTGGTTAAGTATTCCTATTGCCCTGACAGTCGAATTCTGCCCTGCCTGGTCAGAGTCAAAGAGCATGTGGAATGACACTATATGACCGAACCATCTCTTCATATTCCTGCATTGCTCAACTGTGAATGAAGTTCCAAGGGAAGCAACGGCTGAGGTATATCCAGCCTGGTGCATTGCCATGACATCAAAGTTACCCTCACAGAGAATCGGGTCGTAAACCTTGTCCCCTATTGTCTTCTTTGCCTCATAGAGTCCGAAGAAGTTCTCCTTCTTCTGGTAGATTACAGTATCGGGGGAGTTGATGTACTTAGGAGCCCTGTCGGAGAAAGTGAGATCCCTACCGGAGAATGCAATCGTTCGCCCGAGCCTGTCACGGATCGGGAACATAAGCCTGGAAGCAAAAAGTGGCCACTCCTTTCTTCTCTGGGAAAAGAACCCCGAAGACGAGAGAAACTCATCCGTGTAATTTTTCTTCTTCAGGAAGTTGTACAGCCATGCGGGATTAGAGGGAGCAAAGCCCAGCTGGAAGGTTTCAATCATCTGGCTGCTGACTCCCCTCTCTGAAAGATATTTCCTCGCACCTTCCGCCTCTTTGCTCTCCAGAAGAAGATAATGATAAGCCTGCATCATACGTGAGTAGAGATCATACATACTCTCCTTCACGTCCCTCTGTCTCTTTGCGTATCCGCTATCGGAGGAAGAAGTCTCAAGTTCTACTCCGGCCTTCTTGGCAAGAGTCTCAACTGCGGCGGAGAAGTCCAGTCCTTCCTTTTTCATGACAAGCGAGAAGATATCACCAGACTCATGACAGCCGAAGCAATAGAACGTGCCCCTGTCGTCATCGAGCTTACAGGAAGCAGTCTTCTCGTTACCGCCACCGTGGAAAGGACACTTGACCCATTTTGAGCCACCCTTATCCTCAATATGGGCGTATGAAGACATCACATCCGACATTCTCAGTCTGTTCTTAATCTGATCTATTGTTCTATCTGAAAACCTAGGCAAGAAAACAACTCCATAGTTAATATAAACAAATTGACCTAAAAGGAAAAGAAAATATTATCCCTTTTTGAACCCCGGATGTTTGAAAATGATGTAAGGAGGATTGTTCTCACCTCTTTTGAGGAATTCCTCTATCTCCTTTTTAGACACCTTCCTCCCGCCATTTATGCCCTTGCAATACTGTGCTTCATTCTCCCAGGTTTCCCGGCTCTCCAATATAGATTTCCAGAACGGGTATGTCCTGCATTGCTCGGGTCTCGCATCATATACAGTACAGCCTTCCGGGGAGAGAAACTCACAGTCATAGTTCTTTCTCTCTGTGAGTGAGACAAGATAGTGTGTGCCATAGTCTACAAGACGGGTATAAGTTTTGAGGAAGGTCTCCCTGTCAAGGGAAAGGAACTTACACATCCTCTCAATGTCATTTTCAGAAAGAAAGACATATCCGGGTTCGGAAGAACAGCAATACGAGCACATCCTGCATTTGAAATCAAGTCCGTCAGAATAGAACATACACCCTCATCAAAAAAGGCCCTCAATTAAGAGAGCCAACTTGGAGAGAGAAGGATTCGGACCTTCGAAGGCATAGCCAACAGATTTACAGTCTGCCCCCTTTGACCGCTCGGGAACCTCTCCAAACAACATGCATAATTAAAAAGAATATGGCGCCTTTAGTCAATACAGTTTTTGAAAAAAGATATTTTTTCTGCTTCCTCTATTTAACAGTCAAAACTAATCCTTTATCCAACATAGCTTTATATACTGGAGCAGGCACAAGTGAGGAACAGTCAGCACCATAGAGAAGAAACTCCCTTACCGATGAAGAACGGATGAACATATTCTCCTTTCTGCTAGCCAGGTAGATTGTCTCGATAGATGGGGAAAGAAACCTGTTGTTTATTTCAAGTTCCTGTTCATACGAAAAGTCTGAACTGTTTCTGAGTCCTCTGACTATATAACCGCATCCGTGAGAAGCTGCGTAATCAACAATAAGACCGGAAAAAGAATCAACAGTAACATTAGGAAGAAAAGAGAGAGAGGAGCGGATCATATCCACCCTCTCTTCAACTGTAAAAAGTGAATTCTTACTTCTATTACTGCCGACAAGGACAACAATCTCATCAAAGAGGGAGGAAGCCCTCTCGATTATATCCTGGTGTCCGAGTGTCATTGGATCGAATGAGCCGGAGACAATAGCTTTCTTCACTGTTTGAGACTCTCCACATAGTCTTTGAAGTTCTGGTAATTCTCCTTGCTCTCGACATCTATCTTCTTGAGAATAGTATACTTACCATCACTTCCCTTATGGCATATTCCGAAAGAACCGGAACCGATGTAGCTGACAGTATCGCCGTCTCCGAGCACCTCGCTCTCGCGAATACGGCCAAGCACACAATCAAAGTGCGCAAAGCCGTTACTCAAAGAAAATGCATCAGCAATAGTATCAATCTTCTCCGAGCAGATCACACACTTCTCATAAGGCTCAATCAAGGTTTTCGGTGGAATGACCGGAATAGACGAGCGGTAGCGCTTTACAAGCGGTGCTCCCGATACCTGCGACAGGGTTGAGAAGCCGCTGATAACCTGCGACTTCTCCCTTCCCTTCTTGCGTGTCTTCGGCTTAGCTGAGAAAGTTTCTTTCGCTTTCTTACGTGAACTGTTCCTGTTCTTTCTGTAAGACTGTTCCACGCTGTTTACCTCAGAAAGTAAATCTTATTCCAAGATTCATGACAGGAGCTATCTTTGTATAGCTCATCGGAGCATAGCTGGCACCGAGTTCTGCGTATCCGAGAATACCCAGACCGAAGTTATATGCATACCCGAGTCCACCCTCAAGGAGGAATGATGAGTAATCCTTCGTCTCACCAAAACCGAATCTGTATCCGCCACCGATATAAGCATAGAGTGAATCATAGAAATTCCACTTCATATATCCCAACAAGTTGACATATCCACCGAAGTCATATTCACTCTTAATTCCGAATGAGAAATCAGGCATGAATGAATACTCCACTCCTCCGCCGACTGTACCCCTCAAGATATTGTGAGGAATATCATAATAGAGTGATCCCGATACAGAGACACCGAAAGATGAGTAGTCTGGAGTCTTGACTGCAGTAACTGTCTGAGTCTCTTCTTCAGCACTATCAACTATTTCAGCAACAGTTTCTTCCACTTCTTCTTTCTTCTCCTCTTCAACTGGAGCTGGAACATCAGCTGCCGGTTCCTCAACAGAATCAGAAACAACTTCAACGTTCTCACCATAAAGAGAAAGAAGGTTCATTATCCTCTCGTACATTCCTTCAAGATCAGAAGCAGATTTCGCATCAAATTCAACTGAACAGACAAGGCCGTCATCGCTGACATCAGCATATGATGAAGCAAGCTCAGGAAGAGCTTCTACAACAGCTTCAGCAACTTCATTAAACTCACTCTCGTCAAGAGCTCTACCAAGGGAAATCGTGAGACTTGAACTATCAAGAGTGAAGACAGCATCGAGGTCACCAAGGACAGTAAACTTCACGCTGTAGGTTTTACTGCTGACTTCCTCTACTTCAAGAGCAAAAATAGAATCTATATAAGATTTAACGGATGCCTCAAAGAGGGAATAAAGTCCTTCTGCATCTGCTTTCTTCTGAAGAGGATAAGTAAAGACGAGAGTACGAGATTCAGCACTATACTCAGCTTTTTCAATCAAAGGATACTCACCTTCAATGTAAGCGATAAAATCGTCCACATCCTCCTGGGTTGTACCGTAAGGAAGGACAATGCTGACTGCAGTCTCATTATATTCAACATCACTCTTCAGTCCCATATAGGAGAATGTCGTTTTATACTCAAAACCCTCATCAGCAGGTGCTTCTTCTACAACAACAGAAGCAACAGCAACAGGTTCACTGGAAGGTGTAACAACAGCAGATTCAGCCGGAGCCGGCTCTTCTTTCTTCTCTTCCTTTGTCTGAGGATCCTGGACAACAACAATAGGCGTAGTCTCTGAGTTTGACTCCTTGCTGATCAGCTGGGAGACAACAGAAGTATTTTCACTTCCGCTAGACTTCTTGTTACACGATGGAAGAACAAGAAGAAGAATGAGTACAGAGAGTACAACCAATACATATTTTGAATTTCTCTTCATAACCAAATTAATCCTTTATACACTTTCTATGATACCAACTTAACAATCTAATTACAATTCGTCAAACAACATAAAAAACAAAAGGCTATGGTTTCCCATAGCCCAGAAAATCGACTGTATTTCTTATCAGAAAGTAATCTTTCCGCCAACAGCTCCACCGAAGGAAACCTTGCTGAGGAATGAATACCTGACGTTTGCTTCAGCAAATGCAGCGAAGTTTTCGGTGAATGCATACTCAAGTCCAACAGATCCTTCAGCTGCGAATCCAACTTTCTTACCAGATGTAGATATATCAACACCAAGACCGACAGATCCATAAACATCAATATCGCCGAATTCTGCAAATGTATATTTACCATAGAGAGAAACAGGAAGTACCTTGTGCTTGAAGTCATATCCGACCTTGAGACCGAATCCAAGCTTGTCGCTGAGAGCAGCTTCAGCTCTGAGTGAGCCACCAAGGGTATAACTCTTGCTTTCGAGGTTGTAACCCATTCCGAATGCACCTGCAACAGAGTAGCTCTGGATGAAGCTCTCTTTAGCAGCAACCGGTGCAGGAGCAACTGGTTCGACAGGAGCAACAGCTGCAGGAGTAACAACAGCAGGTTCAGCAGCAACCGGCTCTTCAACTGCAGGAGCTGGCTCAGCAGGAGTCTCAGCAATTGCGACTTCGCCAGCAAGCTGTGCATCGATATAAGATGTAACGTCATCTTCAGCTGCAACGAGTGTCTCGAGCTTGTAATATGTTCCGCCCATGTACTCTGCAGGATAGTAGAAGATTACTGTATCGTCCCCTTCGAAAGCATAGTAGACATTTTCAGCAAGAGAAGGAACAGCAGCAACCATAGCATTGATATATCCAAGGATGTCATCTTTTGTGACATACTGTGAAGGATATGTGATGACTGTCTCTGTGTTGCCCATTACGACAGAAGCCTTAACACCGTCATATTCGTATGTTGCAACGACTGTGCCGTCTTCCAGGATATCGAATGAAGTAGCAGCAATCTGCTCTTTGACAACCTCAACAACTTCTTCGGCAAGTGATTCGATATAAGCAGCAACCTCAACTGCGAGCTCATCGCAGTAAGCGGCAAGTTCTTCTGCTGTGAGTGCAGGATAAGTAAGACAGAGAACGCCGTCTTCGATTGCATATGTGCAACCGTCAGCATACTCAGGATAAGCCTCTACGAGAGCTGCAGCTGCATCCACGATATCCTGCTCTGTGACACCTTCAGGAATTGTGAGGTAAGCGTGATCGCTGTAAACAACGATAGAAGACTTGATTCCGTCAGAATCGAAGGAAGTTGAGAAAAGAGGAGCTTCGACTGTTTCTGTTGTTTCTTCTGCGACAGCTTCTTCAACAGGTTTTTCCTCTGTAGCGAGGATGTCAATAAGCCACTTTGCATCGCTCGAGAGTGTCGACACAGCAGCCTTTATATAAGCAACAGCCTGTTCAGGATAATACAGGCAGAGATTTCCGTCTTTAATTTCATATGTGACGTCACTTGATTCCGGATAAGCAGAAACAAGAAGCTTTGCAACAGCAGCGATATCATCAGCTGTTACGCCCTCAGGAATGGAGATGAAAGCATGGTCGCTGTAAGCATCGATTGTTGCTGTGATGCCGTTATATGAGAAAACTGTTGAATATTCAGGAGCAGCCACAACCGGCTCTTCAACAACAGGTTCAACAACCACTGTTTCAGCCACAGGTTCCTCAACAACAGTTTCAACAACTGGTTCCTCAACAACTGGTTCTTCAACCTTAACTTCCTCAACAGCCGGCTTTTCCTCGACAACTGTCGTAGTTGCAGTTGTCGCAGCAGGTGTTGCTACTGTTGTGGTTGTAGTTGTAGTGGTTGTGCTTGCAGCAGGAGTTGTAGTTGTTGTAGCTGAAGTATCAGCCTTCTTACTGCAGACACAAAGACCAAAAAGCATCAAAGTAGCAAGAATTGCAACAATTGCTAACTTTCCGAAACTCTTTCTTTTCATAATGTCGCCATCCTTATTTCCGTATAAACCGGAATAAAATACATATATATGTTTACATTAAAAAACGTAAACAAGGCCCGTTCCGGGAGAAATCCCGTCAGAACACCCAGGCATAAACAACCGGGGTAATCCAAAAAACCAACCTGACTATAATTATTACACACAAATTTAATACAGTGAAACATAAAATCAAGTTTATTGACCGGATTTTCAAGTATTTTGTGTGAAGTCTAATTAGAAAACACGGGGAGAGAATGAAGGTTACAAAAAAATCCCTCCGAAGAGGGAAATATACTTGAGAAAGCCTTACGCATTCTTCTTGATAAGTTCAGGAACCTTTGCAGCCTTGCCGACTCTGTCTCTGAGATAGTAGAGCTTAGCTCTTCTGACACGGCCTCTTCTGAGAACTTCAACTTTCTCAATTCTCGGTGAATGCATAGGGAAAATCCTCTCGACGCCAACGCCGTAGGAAATCTTTCTGACTGTGAATGTCTTTCTCAGTCCGCCGTTGTTCTTTGCAATGACGATACCCTCGAAAGCCTGGACTCTTTCTGTAGCACCTTCAACAATCTTGAAAAAAACCTTTACTGTATCACCAACGCTGAAATTTTCAGCATTCTCTTTGATCTGCTTTGCTTCAATAGCTCTAATGATATCCATATCATTCCTCTTCTTTACTATAAATTTTCAATAAATCCTGTCGCTCTTTTATGCTGAGAGAGGCATGCGAGAGCAGATCCGGCCGGTTGAGCAGCGTTTTTTCCAGCCCTTTGAATCTCCGCCATTCGGTAATATGGCGTTGATTACCGGACAATAATACATCAGGAACTTTTTTATTGCAATAGACTGCAGGCCTTGTATATTGAGGATATTCCAGGAGCCCATCCGAAAACGACTCCTCCTCTAGGCTCTCTCCGGTTATTACTCCGTCAATAAGTCTGTAGAGCGAATCAATGATTACAAGGGATGCTGTCTCCCCGCTCGAAAGAACATAATCACCGATTGAAATCTCATCAGTCACAAACTCGTCAATCACCCTCTGGTCAAGCCCCTCATAGTGCCCGCAAATAAAGACCAGTTCGTCTTCTTTTGAAAGCTCCAGAGAGTATTTCTGGTTGAAGAGTTTTCCTGACGGTGTCGGGTAGATTACCCGCTTTCCCCTGAGTTCAAGTGCGTCCATCGCCCTATAGAGGGGATCCGGCATCAATACCATCCCGGCACCTCCGCCGAAAGGCTCATCGTCAGCCTTCCTGTGGATACCCGTGGCATAATCACGGAAACATATTATTTCGTATTCTACTATCCCCTTCTCCACAGCTCTTTTCATTATGGATGATGTGAAAAAAGGCTCTACCATTTCAGGAAAGAGCGTAAGAACTGTTATCTTCATGATAAATCCAATAATTGGGGATTAACGACATTGAGACAATTGTCCTCTAATGAAATATTAGAGACAAACTGGGGAAGATTAGGTACAAGATACTCTTTCCCGTTGTCTGCTCTCACAACAACAAGAAGAAGTGCCTGTCCGCCTTCTGCAGTGCATTTCACTGTCCCGACCTTTTTTCCTTCGCACATGACATCCATGCCATAAAGGTCAGCAACATAAAATTCACCTTTTTTCAATTTGGGTGCATCCTCACGCTTGATGAGGATTGATGATTTAGCAAGGAATCTTGCCTTCTCCGGTGTCGGATACTCACTGAATTTCATCAGGAAGAGGTCTCCCCTCTTTACTGCATCCTCGACAGACAAAGCAAGCTCCTCCCCGGAGGGCAACCGGACGAGGCAGGAAGAAATTTTCTTCAAATGGGCATATTCTCCCGAGAGGGAGTAAACCCGCACATAGCCGTCTGTACCATGTGTCTTACCGACCGTTGCACATTCCAGAAGAGGAGCCATCATCAGTCAAGAATCTCCAGGGTAGCACGCCTGCCGTCACGTGTTGCACTGGCAGAGAGGATTGTCCTTATTGCCTTTGCTATACGGCCCTGCTTGCCGATTACCTTACCGATATCATCCGGAGAGACACGTAATTCAAGGATAGTAGACTTACTTCCCTCTACAACATTCACGCTGACCTCCTCCGGAACATCCACAAGGCTCTTGACTACAAATTCTACAAGTTCCTTTTCCATCTCGACTCCTACGCTTTAATCAAGCCTGCTTTCTGTCGAGTGTAATTCCCTTTGAGTTGAGAAGAGATTTGACTGTTGGTGATACTACCACACCCTTGCCAATCCATGCCTTAACCTTTTCATCGTTAAGGGAAATCTGGTCATTAGCCTCTACAGGTCTGTATGTCCCGACTTCATCGATTGTCTTTGAGGAAGTTGCAATCCTGCTGTCCTGAACTACGATTCTGTAGTAAGGTCTCTTCTTTGTTCCCATTCTCTTGAGTCTCATTGTTGTGCTCATCAGTTTTCTCCTTATACTACTTGAAGGCTCACATGCCTAATTTACTCATCATCTGAGCCTGTAATTTCTTATTTGAAGCAAGCTTCTTCATAATCAGCTTACTCTTTTCAAACTTCTTAAGTAACCTGTTCACATCGGAAACACTAGTTCCTGATCCCTTTGCGATACGTTTACGTCTGCTCGGGCCTATAACCCTGTAATTCGCCCTCTCAAAGCGCGTCATCGATCTGATTATGGCCTTTTCAACCTCAATTTCCTTAAGGTTTATGTCATCTTCGCTTATCTGGCCCTTGGCTCCCGGAATCATCTCGATGAGTTTATCAAAAGAGCCCATCTTGTTCATGCTCTCAAGCTGTGAGAGATAATCGTCAAGATCGAAGGTGTTCTTTGCCATCTTCTTCTGAAGCCGTTCAGCCTCAGAAGCATCGAAAGCTTCCTGTGCCTTCTCCACAAGGGAGACGATATCGCCCATGCCGAGGATACGGGATGCGATGCGCTCCGGATGGAAGACCTCAATGTCCTCCATCTTCTCTCCGGTTCCTATGAACTTTATGGGCTTACCGACCACACTTCTGAGTGAGAGTGCAGCACCGCCACGGGTATCGGAATCGAACTTGGTGAGAATCACTCCAGTGATTCCTACTTTCTCGTCGAATTCCTTTGCTATCTCGACAGCACTCTGGCCAGTCATTGCATCAGCGACAAAGAGTTTCTCATCAGGATTGGAGACCTTCGCTATGCGCTGGATCTCCTTCATCAGCTCCTCATCAAGGTGCATACGACCTGAGGTATCTATGATAAGAGTGTCATATAATTCTTTTTTAGCCCTTTCAATGGCCTTTGTGACAACAATTGCGGGATCCTTCTCTCCCGGAATAGTGAAGACAGGAACCCCGGCCTTCTCGCCGAGAATGCAGAGCTGTTCGATAGCGGCCGGCCTCACAAGGTCTGCTGCAACCATCATTACCTTTCTGCCGTCCTTCTTCAACTTATATGCAAGCTTATGTGAGGCTGTCGTCTTACCAGAACCCTGGAGACCCATCATCAGGATGATTGAAAGTGCGTCAGTTCCCTTGAGACGCAGACTAGTCTCCTCCTCACTTGCACCGAGAAGTGCGACCATCTTGTCATAAACAATCTTTGTGAACTGCTGGCCAGGGTCAACGGAATTGAGGACCTTCTCGCCAAGTGCTTCATCTATAGTAGAATTGACAAAGCGACGGACTACACGGAGATTGACATCGGCATCCAGTAAGGCTTCCTTTATTTCCTCTACAGCATCACGTATATTCTTTTCGCTTATCTTACCCTTTCCTGAAAGGGTCTTTACTATAGATGTGAACTTACTGCTAATACTGTCAAACATGCTTTTCCCACTAATCTTCTTTCAACTGTCTTTTATACATTATTACCAACTGTTTGGTCAATCTGAAAAAATGAGTGAAAAGAGGCCATTACTTCCGTCTCCCCTCTTCATCAAACTCAACTTCAGAGCCCTCATCATTAAGAATCCTCGGCTGTCCCTCAATTGATGCAATACGATAGCTTACCGCTGTAGAGACTCCAGCCTCCATCTGTGAGACACCAAGCATTGCGTTACCGCCTGTGACGGTATGGGTGTTATGGGTAATGATGATAAACTGGCTGTCACGTGCAAAATCCTGCAGCACATCCAGAAAGTACCCGATATTCCTGTCATCCAGGGCGGCATCTATCTCGTCCAGGATACAGAACGGGGAAGGTTTCACCTGGTAGGTGGCAAACAGGAGTGCAACAGCAGTCATGCTCCTCTCTCCACCGGAGAGAAGAGAGAGTGTCGACATGCTCTTTCCAGGAGGCTGGGCAAGAATCTCAATACCGCTTGTAAGCACTTCGTCAGGCTCTGTGAGGCTGAGCTCGGCCCTGCCTCCTCCGAAGAGACGCCTGAACATTGTCTGGAAGTTGTCACTTATCTCCTTGTAGGAGGTAAGGAACATCTCCTTGGACTTTTCAAGAATCTCGCCGAGTACAGACTCCATGTCTGTCTTGGCCTTGTTGTAGTCATCAAGCTGTTTTGTGTAGAACTTGTACTGGTCTTCAGCCTGCTCGTACTCGTCCTTGGCCGCATGGTTTATGTTGCCGAGGGATTTTATCTCTTCATTGACTTTATCGAACTCTTTCTTGAGTTCTGTCTCCTCAGGCATTTCAGGAAGGAGACGCTCACTGAACTCGTTAAGGTTCCTGGCATACGTTTCAAAGAATGCAGTGAATATTGAGGAAATTTCACTGTCACACTGTTCCTTGTACATGTGAGCGGCAAGACTCTCGCTTTCAGCTTTGTTTATATCAGACATGAGAGTCTCCTTCTCCTGTCTTTTCACACTGAGGGACCTGAACTTCTCCCCAACAAGGCTGTTTACATCCCTGAGCCTTGAATTAAGGGATTCAAGTTTACTTTTAGTCTCCTCAATCTCGTCATTTTTCTCCTGGATCCTGTCTGCCACCTCATAGAGCCTCTTACGTGCTATCTCAGCCCCGTCCCGCTCATCCTGGAGATCGAGTTCGCGCTTTATGACAGACTCGGAAAGCCTTTTTATGTTTTCCCTGTAGTTGTCTATATTCGTTCTGAGACTTCCCATCGTCTCACGGATGGAGACAATTGTAGTCTGGAGCGTCTCACTGTCATGCTCTCTGCTCTCTATCTGTACTCTTGCCCCGTCTATTGTCTTACGGTTGGTGAGCATCAGCTGCCTGGCACTGTCCTCCCTCTCGACTATTCCCCTCTTCCTGCTGACAAGACCCTCCGGGGAGAGGATGGTATCGATTACCGGAGGAATCGATGCCTTGTACTCCTCATAGAGGGCAAAGAGGGAATTTACCCCTTCTTCTATCCTCCCGAAGTCCTTCTGGAGAATTTCCTTAGAGTATTCAACCCCGTCAGGAAGGGATGAAAGGAAACTCCTCTTGAGGTCGATGATTGAGATGATTTCCTTCAATTCATTTACCAGCGCCAGGTCTGCATCATCACGGCGTTTGAGTGAGAATTCAGTACCCGTATTGGCATCAACTTCCTTTATAAGTGACTCGATGACATTCCTCAATTCCTCGCTGAGAGCCTTCAGGTCCTCATCCAGGCTGGAGTTACTCTCCTCGGCCTTTCTGATTGTCTCGTTGAGGCGGGAAATCTCCTCCCGGGCAGCATTGAGCGAATTAGAAGCATACTCAAGCTGAGCATTCTTCTCCTCCAGCCTGTCCTCCAGTTCTTCAAGAGTGGAGCTGTTATTCTCTATCTCATCCTTTGTACGGGTAATTTCATTCTCTATGTCCTTGCAACGCTTCTCACTGCTTTCATACTTCTCAAGATATTGGCGGTAGTTATCCTTGAGAACAGCTATCGTATCATTGACAGAGGACAGCCGGGCTTCACTCTTTGCTATCTCAACTTCCAGGTTCTTCGATTCCTCCTGGGCAAGTGTAAGTTCGCTGGACGATGAAGAAATCACATCATCATATTCCCCGAGTCTCTTCCTGAGTTCCTCAGCTTTCTCCTTAGCAGCCGTCTCGTCATTCTCTCTTTTCTCTTTGAGCTTCAGAAACATGTCGACACGCGAGAGCTTGATATCGACATCGAGGTAGAATGCCTTGTCCTTCAGTTCCTGCCACCTTAGGGCCTTCTCCGCCTGGGTCTTTGTCCTGTCGTAGGTTCTTTTGACTTCCCTAAGGACATTCGACACCTGGGTAATATTCTCCTCCGCCCTGTCTATCCTGTTCTGAGCCTCATTGCATTTGGCCTTGTAACGTGAGATACCGGCAGCTTCCTCAAAGATATATCTCCTGTCCTCAGGCTTATTGGAAAGAATCTGGTCAATCTTACCCTGCTCAAGGATTGAATAGGCACTCTTCCCCACTCCCGTATCCATGAAGAGTTCCTTGATATTCTTCAATAAGCATCTCTGGCCGTTGATGTAATACTCGCTGTCACCACTACGGAAGAGACGGCGTCTGATGACTATCTCGGGAACATCCGTTGCAAGATTTCTGTTCTCATTGTCGATTGTAAGTGTGACCTCAGCCATCTGGCTGGGCTTACGTGTCTCTGTTCCGGAAAAGATGACATCCTCCATCCTGGAAGCCCTGAGAGTCTTTGTTGCCTGCTCTCCGAGAACCCACTTGATGGAGTCCACGATATTTGACTTACCACAGCCGTTAGGTCCTAACAGTGATGTGATACCGTCTGTAAAATCTATATGTGTCTTATCTGCAAAACTCTTGAATCCGTTAAGCTCAAGGGACTTTAAAAACATCATCTCTCCTTGAAAAATATTAACTCAGAGTATATAAGAAAACTCATCATTATGGAAGTTGGACTTTTTGGAGAAGAATGCAAAGAAGAAACAGTAATATGCGGTACCGATGAGGCGGGAAGAGGTCCGCTTGCCGGTCCTGTCGTCGTTGCATCTGTAATACTTCCCCCGGATTTCCCCTTCTCTATTCTCAATGACTCGAAAAAGATGCAGGAGAGGGACCGCATTGAAGCCGAAAAGATAATAAAGGAGAAGGCAGTTGCTTACTCCGTAAAGGCAATACCCCATACAGTAATAGACAGAATAAACATCCTGAATGCCTCGCTTCTCGGAATGAAGGAGACAGCAGAGGAAGTCTATTCTGCACACCCGTTCTCCCTTCTTCTCTGTGACGGCAACAAAACACCATCCGTTCCATTCCCCGTAGAGGCGATTGTCAAGGGAGACAGCAAGATTCCCGAAATCATGGCAGCTAGCATATTGGCCAAGAATGAACGGGACAGGATAATGACCAAAGCAGGAAAGAAATGGCCACAGTACGGATTCGAGAAGCATAAGGGCTACCCGACGAAGGAACATTATCTTGCAATTGAGAAATATGGACCCTGCCCTATCCACAGGCTCAGCTTCAGGCTATACAGAGAGAAGAATGACGTCTCTGAGCCGGAGCTTTTCTAGTTTTCATTTTTTTTGCCGGCCCTAGTTGACTTTTATTTCCCGTTTTGTTTAACATTCTCCTTGTCATGCGACTGTGGTATAATGGCTATTACCTCAGCCTTCCAAGCTGAAGATGCGGGTTCGATTCTCGTCGGTCGCTTAGCTCCTTAAACGGAGCATTTTTTTTGCAACTACTTCAATCTCTTTTGAGTGTCAGGATGCCCGCACAGCACGATATCTTTTCAAAGTGCAGCCGTGGAAACGCTGCCTTCATCTCATCCGCAACAAAGTATATTTCGTCTTCATCCCATACGTCAGAGAAATCCTCTTTGCATTTTTCCAACTCGGTGCGTGTTTCAAAAGCCACATCCCCTATGAGAATACTGCCGTTATCCTTCAGATAGCCAAGTAGTTGTTTGATAAATGAAATTTTCTTATCATCCTCAAGGTGGTGAAGAGAGTATGTTGCAATGATATAATCGTAAGAGCGGGTCTTCAGCGGTTCAGCAAGGCCGAAGGAAAAATCACCCTGATAGAGATGCGCATATGGCATCCTAAGAGATGCTTTCTCAATCATCTTAGAAGAGAAGTCCTCTCCGTAGACATTGCATCCAGCCTCATACAATTTTGCTGTCAGCACCCCCGTCCCGAACCCTATATCGAGCACATCGGGAGATGGGGTCTCAGTCACTCTCCTGAAAATTGAAGAGAGAACTTTCTTATACCCTGCAAAGGGATAGGTGTTTTCACTCTCAGAGATTCCTACATCCCTGTCATAGCCGTCTGCCCAAAGATCAAAACCATCATTATCAAGCATAAATGCCTCCCTTTAGATGAACGTAATGAGTATAGCCGTTTGACTTTATGCTGTGAACAAACAACAACGGGAGACAGCATTGCCATCTCCCGGGTAAGTCAGAAATATCTTTCTTCTTATTGTTATTTGTTGTACTCAGCCTCGAACTTCTTCAGGAAGTCAACAAGGGCAACAACACCTTCCTTAGGCATTGCGTTGTAGATACTTGCCCTCAGGCCTCCGACAGACTTATGGCCCTTGAGGTTGTCGTAACCTGCCTTCTTTGTGGCAGCTACAACTTCAGCATCAAGTTCAGCAGA
The DNA here is from genome assembly GCA_963640795.1 of bacterium. Lineage (GTDB taxonomy): Bacteria > Spirochaetota > Spirochaetia > Sphaerochaetales > Sphaerochaetaceae > Ornithospirochaeta. The sequence continues at coordinate 24,766 of CAVIAZ010000002.1, forward strand.
TTCTGTGACGAAAGGAACGTTCATGAGAGACCTGTATTCCTTCTCGACTGTTCCCTTGAACATCTTTGATGAATCGAGGAAGTCATACATGATCTTTGCCTTGTCGATGTTCATCTGGTTCATGACTTCAAGACCGCCGAGGTCCTTGAGGTACTTGAATACCTTTCCGCAGCAATACATAGCCCAGCAGTTAGGGGTGTTGTACATACTGTCATTGTCAGCATGTGTCTTGTACTGGAGATAGATAGGAAGGTCAGTGAGGTCATCCCTGATGAGGTCTTCCCTGATTATGACGACGACCATTCCTGCAGGTCCGACGTTCTTCTGGACACCGGCATAGATAAGGCCGTAGTCAGAGACGTTACATGGGCGTGAAAGGAACATTGATGACTGGTCAGATACCAATATATGACCCTTAGTATTCGGGAGTTTGTTCCATGTAACACCATGGATAGTCTCGTTCTCACAGATGTAGACATAGTCTGTATCTTCCGGGATATCGAGATCCGAGCAGTCAGGGATATAAGTATAATTCTTGTCCTTGCTGGATGCAGCAACAATGACTTCTCCGCACTTCTTAGCCTCAGCGATAGCCTTCTTAGACCATGCACCTGTCTCGATGTAGACAGCCTTGCCGTTCTTCATGAGATTCATCGGAATCATTGAGAACTGGAGTGTAGCTCCACCCTGAATGAAGAGAACCTTGTAGTTGTCAGGAATACCCATGAGGTCTCTGAGGTCCTTCTCTGCATTGTCGAGAATTTCCTGGAAGACCTTTGAGCGGTGGCTCATTTCCATAACACACATTCCGCTCCCGCGGTAATTCATCATTTCATCCCTGATTTCCTCAAGAACAGGCTCCGGCATCATGGCAGGACCAGCTGAGAAATTGAATGTACGTCCGTATTTCATTTTTCACCTCGTTTTAAATTAAGTACTAATAATTTCTCATAAGATTTACGACAATGCAACTATTCTTTTGAAAAACAAAGGAAATTTTGATATTTTTTACCGATACATTAAATATTCTTTAAGATTTTTCTTATATGCTCATATTTCTCATTAACATATACAGACTTGAAGATGAAGGTGACAAGTATTATCATTTCACTATCAAAATTCAACGGAGGGCCCGATTATGGGAGAGCGCGGAGAAGTCTTTTCAACAAAACTTGTCAAGAACGACAGAACTTACTTTTTCAATGTCAAAGAAAACGTCTATGGTGACTTATACCTCAATGTGGTTGAGTCAAGGCCGACAGATGTCGAGGGAAAATTCCTCAGGCAGTCAGTCATAGTCTACCAGGAAGACCTGGGAGAATTCCTGAACGAATTCCAGAAGACAGTTGACTACGTGAAAACACACGGAACAAGAAAAGAAAGAATGCAGAGAAAATAAAGATGAATGATTCCTTTTACCAGAAATATGCAGATCTTATCCTTTTCGGGGCACTCGGGATAAGGGAGAATGACGTACTCTCAATCAATACCGAGGAAGAGGACTATGCCTTTGCTCGTCTCATTGCCGAAAAGGCCAAGGCTGTAACCGGTAACGGGAGCTACATCCAGCTTTTGAAGGACGGGAAGGTCAGAGAGGAATTCGACATCCTTTCATCCTTCCCTCTCAAGAAAAAACCGACACTTTTTCTATATCTTTCCTACTACAGGGAAAAGGAAGAGGCAGATACAGCAAGAATCTATGAGGCAAGGGAACTCCAGAAGTTCTCACTTCTTTCAGATCCGCTTGGAAATCCCATGCCTTCCCTACCCTTCGTCACATGTCTTCTTCCCTCTTCCGGGTGGGATGAGAGAATAAGGGAAAATGATGAGGAGAAGACATCCGGTGAGCTTCTCGAGTCTGTTCTGGGGCTAGGCAGCCCGGACTTCCTTGAAGAAAACATGAGGCGTCACGAAAATCTTCTATATAAGACAAAGATTCTGAACAGCATGAAGCTCCGAAGTGGGAGAATGACAGATGATGGCGGAACGGACCTTACATTCTCGTTCCTTCCAACTTCTGAATTTTCTTCATCTTTCACAAGGACAGCTTTAGGGAGATTCTTCTCACCATACATCTTCTCCTGTGATATCTTCCGCCTAATCGACCCCGATTCACTTTCGGGCTGGCTGAACATTTCTAAGCCTGTCGTAATATGGGGAAAGACCGTCAGGAATCTCTCGCTCCACTTTGAGAAGGGAAAGGTGAATGAGGTCAGGGGAAATAGACAGAGTGAAGAACTCTTCTCCCTCTATTCGAGGCAGGATGAAAATGCAACAAGAGCAAGCATGCTGACACTCTCTGAAATTGAACACCCGCTCTCAGGGGAGGAAGTTACACATATACCTGAATATGACAGGATGAGGACTGTCTCCATCACTATCGGAGGGCCGAAGGGGGAGGCTGTGAATGAGGCGTCCCTCCCAAAGACTGTCGACTCGATTGTCTCGCTCTCGCTTCCAGTAGGGTCTGAGAGCCTCATTCTTGAGTGTCTTGACGAAAACGACGAAGAAATAACCGTCTTTTCAGACGGCTACATAAACGAAGAATTCTAATTAAGTGATGCGATAAGCCCAAGTCCCTTGAGGGTAATGAGGGTATCGAGTTCGTCGATACGCGGGATTATCTTCGATATAGTGGACGAAAGGCCTCCTGTGGCCATGACATAGAGCGGGGATCCCGTCTCCTCTTCGGTCTTCCTGATAATCGTCTCAACCATCCCGGCAAAGCCTTCCATAATACCGGCCCTTATACTTGTCATACTGTCCCTGCCGATCACAGTGTTGGGGAGTTTGAGTTCAACCTGCGGCAGCTGTGCCGTAGACCCGAAGAGGGAATTGACTGCTGTCACCAGGCCGGGTGCAATTGCAACACCGAGAACTTCACCCTTAGAGTTGACTGTCGAGAATGTGAGAGCAGTCCCGAAGTCTACAACCATTACGTTCAAGTCAGGTTTATGGTGATGAGCATAAGAAAGGTTTCCCAACAGGTCGGAGCCGAGCTCGGGAGGTATCGAGGACTCAACAAGTCCGGTTTTCACTTTATGTGTCACCATAATCGGAGAGATGGAGAAAAGCCTTACCATAATCTTCTCAATGGACCTTGTGAGGAACGGGACGACAGAACTTATAATCACCTTCTCCACATCATTCTTCTCGATTCCGAGTTCATGAAAGAGGGAGAGGAAGATTACATAATACTCGTCCCCTGTCTTCTTTGTATCTGTAAAGACCCTGAATGGCTTTGTCCATGCCTCCCCGTTAAGGGCAGCCACCACTATATTAGTGTTCCCGATATCAACTACAACAGTCATCAGAGTACAACCACCTCTTTTCTGCCTTCATAGGCCCTGTCACGCTTCTCTTTGACATCCTCATCAACAAGGTAGTCATCAAACTTCTCGAACTTGTCGATGATTCCCTTCGGTGTGAACTCGATTATCCTGTTTGCAAGGCTGTCCACGAACTGGTGGTCATGGGAATTGAAGAGGAGAACACCCTTGAAATCTATAAGACCGTTGTTGAGAGCCTGGATTGACTCGAGGTCAAGGTGAGATGTCGGCTCATCGAAGATCATACAATTTGCTCCCTCAAGCATCATCTTGGCAAGCACAACCCTGACTCTCTCTCCCCCCGAGAGGACACCGCAGTCCTTGAGAGCCTCATCCCCTGTGAAGAGCATGCGTCCCAGGAATGACCGCACAAAGTTGTCATCATCCTCCTTACTGAACTGCTGGAGGTATTCCGTCATTGTTATGCCGGGTCCGAAGAGCGATGAATTGTCCTTGGGAAAATATGAGAGGGATGTTGTAACGCCCCATGTGTAGGAACCTTCATCAGGCTCCATGTTTCCCGAGATAATCTCGAAGAGAACTGTCTTTGCATAGTGGTTCGGGCCTACGAATGCGACCTTCTCCCCCGGATTGATCACAAGGGATAGATTATCGAGGACCTTTTCACCTTCTATTGTCTTACTAAGGTTCTTTATTTCAAGGACATTCTTTCCTATCTCCCTCTGGGGCTTGAAGGCCACATAGGGGAAACGGCGGGAAGAAGGCTTTATGTCATCAATTGTCAGCTTGTCGATAAGCTTCTTGCGGCTTGTAGCCTGCTTTGCCTTTGCAACGTTAGAGGAGAAACGCTGGATGAATTCCTTGAGCTCTGCAATCTTCTCCTCCCTTCTCTTCTTCTCATCCTTCATCTGCTTTGCTGCAAGCTGGGATGACATATACCAGAAATCGTAGTTACCGACATAAAGCTGGATACGCCCGAAGTCTATGTCGCATATATGGGTACATACAGTATTAAGGAAGTGTCTGTCGTGGGAGACGACAATGACAGTGTTGTTGAAATCCTCAAGATAGTTCTCAAGCCAATGGATAGACTCGAGGTCGAGGTGGTTTGTAGGCTCGTCCAGGAGCAGGATATCGGGATTGCCGAAGAGAGACTGGGCAAGAAGGACCCTGACCTTGAGGTTATCCTCTATCTCACTCATCTTCTTCTCATGCATGGAAACAGGTATGCCGAGTCCGTCAAGCATCTGGGACGCATTGGCCTCAGCCTCCCAGCCTCCGAGTTCACTGAACTCTCCCTCGAGTTCTGCTGCCCTTATTCCGTCTTCCTCGGAGAAATCCTCCTTGGCATAGATGGCATCCCTCTCCTGCATAATATCATAGAGGTGTTTGTATCCCATGATGACAGTATCGATGACACGGTAGTCATTGTACTGGAAGTGATCCTGCTTGAGAGTTGCAAGTCTCTCGCCGGGAGTCACTATAATCTCTCCGGTATCCGGTTCAATCTCCCCCGAGAGTATCTTCAGGAATGTTGATTTACCCGCACCGTTTGCACCGATGATGCCATAGCAGTTGCCGGGTGTGAATTTAAGGTTAACTTCTTTAAAAAGAATCTGTGTTCCGTATGACAAGGAAACATTGGAAGCTGTAATCATCTAGTCTTTCCTCCAGAGCAAGAAAAAAGGCAACGATAACGTTGCCTTCGATATAGTCCCTAGCAGAATCGAACTGCTATTTAGAGACTGAGAATCTCCCGTCCTAACCGTTAGACGAAGGGACCAAATCCACTGGGATGGAGGGATTTGAACCCCCAAAGGCAGAACCAGAATCTGCAGTGTTACCATTACACTACATCCCAATAAAACGACAAGAAAGACAATAAAGAAATTTCAGTAAAGTTTCAATACCTTTTATTAATTTTCTCTAATTGTTTTTGAAAGCCTTCACTCTTGCGTATGAAGTCAGAGTATCTGAATCACGGTATCCGTCTACAAGATACCGGTATCCGAGACCTGCAATCATTGCCCCGTTGTCGGTGCAGAGCTTGAGAGATGGGAATGTGACAGTATATCCGCCCTTCTCAAGGTCCTTGAGTTCCTTTCTGAGAAGCGAGTTTGCAGCAACCCCGCCACCTGCGCTGACACGCTTCAGTCCCGTATCCTTAAGTGCAAGCTTCACCCTCTTCATGAGAATCCCGACAGCCTGGCGCTGGAAGGATGCGGCAATGTTCTCAAGTGTGTCTGGACTGTCGCCGTTACGGAACTGGTCCTTCTGGTTGATTACTGCTGTCTTGAGGCCGGAGTATGACATGTCATAGGGATGAGCATCCCTATCAAGGGTCGGTCCGGGAAAGAGGAAGGCATTACTGTCCCCCTTCTGGCTGAGTCTGTCGATTACAACTCCTCCGGGATATCCCATCTCATAGAACTTGGCAACCTTGTCGAAAGCCTCACCGATTGCATCATCAATAGTAGTTCCGAGGACATTCACATCATCGTATGAGTTTACACGGCATATAACAGTATGTCCTCCGCTCACAAGCACCCCAAGATACGGGTACTCGAGAGGCTGTTCTATCTGGGAGGCATAGAGATGTGCCCTGATATGATCTATCCCGATATATGGAATACCGAGTCCCTCGGCAAACCCCTTGGCAAAGTTGACACCGACAAGGAGGGATCCTAAGAGTCCGGGCCTGTTTGTCACAGCAACAGCATCAAGGTCTTCCTTTTTGATTCCAGCCTGCATCACAGCACTCATGACAACCTGCTCTATCCACTCCGTGTGCAATCTGCTTGCAAGTTCCGGAACAACCCCCTGATAAGGCTTATGAAGCTCTATCTGGGTTGCAATGACATTACTTAATATTTCCCTTCCATCCCGTAAAACGGCAGCCGAACACTCGTCACAGCTTGTCTCTATTCCAAGTACCAGCATCAGAAGTCCTCTTCTTCATCACTTAAATCGATATACATCGCAAAGGAGGAGAAATTCATAATGGCATTCACCTCGTCCTCCGCCAGTCCGCTCTCAAAAAGATATTCATATACTTTGTTGTTCCATGGCACACCGATGAGAGCGCCCTTTTTGGATCTGTCAACAAGCTTCCTGAAATACTCACTCCCTATCTGAGGTCTGATCTGTGATGGATCAATCTTTATCTCTTCCATAATATGTTCTCCCCTATTTCTTCAAAACAGGATAATCACATATATAGAATAATCAAAAAATCACTAAGATAAAAGAGCCAAAAGAGATTTCACTCTCCTCCGGCTCTCTCTCCTCAGTCTTCGTCTCTCATTTCCCCGCTCTCAAAATATCGCTCTGCCTCCTCAGCCCAGTCAGGGGAAAGACACCTCTGCTGTCTGATTGAGTCAATGGCACGTCCTATGCTTCGGTAGTTTGCCCTTGTGCCGTAAGAGTCAGAGCGGAAGTTCACTGCCCTGTCACGTCCGATTCCTATGGCTCCTGCAGACTCGACAGCATCAATGTTAGCTCCGAGGAATATGAACTCCCAGCCGTATTTTGTCTTCTCTTTTTCAATCATCGCTTTCACCTTCTCCTTCGAGTAATACCTGCTGGCATTCTCCATCCCGTCAGTTGTGATTATGAAGACTGTCTTTGCCGGAATATCCTCAGGTCTCGAATATTTATGTATGTTCCCGATGTGGTGAATGGCGCCGCCTATGGCGTCAAGAAGTGCAGTGCATCCTCCAACCGAATATTCCTTCTCTGTGAGTGCCGGAACATTTTTTATGTCAATACGGTCATGAATTACAGCTGTTGTGTCATCAAAGAGGACAGTAGACACCAAAGCCTCTCCGTCCTTATTCCTCTCACTCTCAAGCATGGCATTGAAGCCTCCGATAGTGTCTCTTTCAAGTCCGTGCATTGACCCGCTTCTGTCAAGGATAAATACAATCTCAGTCAGATTCTCTCTCATCTTTTCCTCCATAAATGTACACTTATGGTAGAAGATGTAGAGAAACAAGTGGTCGCACCTGAAGCGACATTTTACTCCTGTCTTGTCTGCCCCAAGAGCACCTGGTCATAGGCAAAGAGAGTCTCGTTGATTGTTATGACACTGTACTCCCCCCTCTCCACGAAGTACCTGATTATGATATCTCCGGCATTTGATTTCGACATTGAGTATCCGGCCTTGCTGACCATCTCCACGAGCTCCGGCCACTCAAGTTCAAGGGAGAGTGCCAGGGCAAGGGCCGTGCTCTTACTTGCCCTGTAGTCGCTGTTGCTCCTTATCTTGGAGAAGAGCTTACGGTCAATATTGGCCTTCTTGTAGCATTCGACTTCAGTAATCCCCTTCTCCCTGATTTTCCTCATAACCATCTCCGAGAAACTCTCATCCCTTTCAATGCGGAGTATTTCTTCCAGCGGGACGGTACTCCTCTGATATCTTATCTTTTCCTCACCAAACTCCTGAGAAAAGAATCTTTCATCAGAAAGACAAATTTCTTCCATGTGTACTGTCTCAAGGTTGGTGTCTATATACTCCTTAACATCGTTGAAAAGCTCATTGGAGATTCTGAATGACTTGTCATCATAGACAACAAGAAGGACATTCATTTCATTCTCCTCAAGAAATGATGTGATGGTGTCTGATGCGATACGGAGGGCAAGCTCCCTTGGAAAGTTGTAATACCCGGCAGAAATCAGCGGGATGGCAACAGACTTGAGATTGAGGGCAGAGGCAACAGAGAGAGAACTCATGTATGCCTCCCGGAGTTTCTCCTCCTCTAAGCTGTTTCCTCCCCTCCACTTGGGGCCTACAGTATATATAATGTATTTGCAAGGCAGGGAACATCCGTCAATATAGAGAGCCTTCCCGACTTCACATATGCCGAATCTTGAAAGAGCATTATCTATTTCCCTTCCGCATTTTTTGCGGATAGCCCTGTCGACTCCGCTCCCCGCCCTCAGGTGTCTGTTTGTCGGACAGACAATTGCGTCTGTATCAAGTGTGGTAATATCTGCTCTGATAATATCAAGTGGCATTTCTTTTCCTCCGGGCACATAGTATAGCCCAATTCTGAAAAAGAAGAAAAACTCCGTTTCATACTACCAATTATTTTTTTCTTGAGTTATATTCTACTCATCGCCAGAATAGCTCAGTTGGCAGAGCGACACCCTCGTAAAGTGTAGGTCATGGGTTCGACTCCCATTTCTGGCTCTTTTTTTTGTCCCTATAATCACTCTTCCCTGCATACGAAACAGACAAGAACAAAGCCAAGTGCAAATGTAAGCACAGAAACAAGAAGTCTCCAGCCTGTCTCAAGAGGTGGAAACACCTCTGGAATTGAGCCGAGCATGAAGCCGAGGATTATGGGGAATGTGACTGAAGGATAGTTCTCCATGCATGTCTTCAAAAGTCCCGTGAGAAGGAATACCCCGATAATCACTCCCGCAGCAAGGGGAATGAGGGGCAGAAACTGGAGATTAGAGAGACATGTTATGATACTCTCATAGAGTCCCAGCACCACAAGAAGATATGTAGTCGAGATTCCCGGAAGAACAAAGCCGATTGAGACAAGTATTCCGCAAAGAAGCTGCCAGAATATGTTGCTGCTTCCCAAAGCTACCGCATCAGATGGTATATACCCGATGAGGATGACAGCAGCTATTCCCAGGATGGAGAAGAAGAGACAGGGCCAGTTGGATTTATTTATTTCACTCTTCTTTACAATCAGAGGAATTGAACCTGCAATGGCTCCGATAAAGAAGAACATCACTATTGAATAGAACGTTGAAAGGAGGTATTTCATTAATGGCGAAGCAGATACCGCCCCCACCAGACCAAATCCCCCGCAGAGGAGGAGAAACAGGAAAGCTGACCTGAACTTTTTTGTAAGAAGTTCGGGAACCGAGCTGATTATCCTGTCATATATTCCAAGTACCATGGCCATCGATCCCCCCGATACCCCCGGTACTGTCATTGTCGCCCCCACTATGTAGGACTTTATTGCATATCCGAATATTTCCTTCCTGTTCATACCCGGGTAAATATACTACAAAAAGGAGCATGAGAGAATTACCTGCTGCATTGGAAAAAGGCCGGAAGCATTAACACCTCCGGCCCGGATAATTCTTTCTCCATTACAGATGGAACATACCAAATGCGAGTGCAGTGATGATGAAGATCACATACATCGGGATAGCATATTTCATGAAGGTCTTGAGATAACTGCCGTAGTCCATCTCCGTGCGGTCGATAAGAAGGAAGAGCCAGGCAACAGTCGGGCTCCCGTAGCGGATAGCCTGCCCCATCATTGCTGCGATGGTTATCTCCATACCCGGAATACTGTACTGGGCTGCAAGAGAGACAAGTACAGGAAGCACACCGAAATAGTATGCATCAACAGGAAGAGCCCAGCATGCGACTGCTCCTATCAGAGCAAACAGGATCGGAATGTGTGAACCAATTGACTCCGGAATCAGACTTGCAAGGTTAGCAGCAAGAGCGTCAGCCATTCCACTTCCGTTGAGAACGCCCATGAAACAGCCGGCTGCAAAGATTATTACAGCAACCGATATGGTGTCTCCTCCGTTTGCATCAATACGCTCACGCTGTTCCTTGAAGCTGTAGTTCACAGCAAGAACGACTGCTGTCCCGACGAGGAACAGAAGAGCTCCGCTTGCAACACCGGCGATAAGGGCAACCATCAGGGCTAAAGTGAAGACGGCATTGAAGATGAAGAGCTTAGGCCTTTTTGACTCCTTGTCCTGCTCGGTGATTGTTGCACACATCTCCTCTATCTGCTCTTTGGTTATAATCTCGTTGGAGCCCGGAACATACCCCAGTCTCTTTCTTTCAGCCTTTCCGAGGAAATATGCAAGTACGATGATGTAGATTTCGCCTGCAATCATGACTGGGAGGAATGTTCTGAAAAGGACATTCACATCGACGTTTATAACAGATGCTGCCCTTGCAAGAGGTCCACCCCAGGGGAGACAGTTACCGATTGTACAGGGAAGAATAATCATCATCGCGAGGTACGAGAGCTTCAGATTCATCTTCTTGAAGAGCGGGAGGAATGCTGCTGTGATGATTAGGATTGTGGTTGTTCCGTCTCCATCAAGTGTTACGACACTGGCTGTAAGGACAGTCACCATCATGACCTTGAGCGGGTCACCCTTAGCCTTCCTTATAAGGAATGTGCATAACGGGTCAAAGAGTCCTACATTCATCATTATGCAGAAATAGAGGACTGCAAAGAGAATCATTATACCGGAGTTTACAGTTCCGAGCTTAACGGAACCTGACTCTGTTGTTGAGTAGAAAAGACCGCTCTTGAACCATGTGAACAGAGTGGTTACCGGAACCTTGTTGATGAAACATGCAATCAGACCTGCCACAGTTGATGACAGGATAAGGCCGGTAAATGCAGACATCTTTTTGGTACAGACAAGAACCAGAAAGAGAATAATCATGAAATAAGCACTTGCTGCTAGCATATAAAAACACTCCCTTTGTTTATCATAGAGAAGGCCAACCAGGCCCTCTCTCTATTAAAGAAGCCCATCAGGCCTTCTCAAGCATTTCGGTAACCCATGCCGGTGCAAGATCAGGAAGTTCTTTTCCTTCTGCCTTGCATCTGCGGTACTCTGCAATTTTCTCTCTGCGCTTTGCTTCGTAGTCGTTCTTCTTCTCGGCAGCCTCAAGTACCTCCTCAAGGCGCTCTCTAGGAACAACGGTCACTCCGTCATAGTCCCCCATGATGAGATCTCCCGGGACAACCTTGACGCCTGCGCACATGACTGTCGTGTTGATTTCACCAGGCCCCTTCTTGGCTGGGCTGCGCTGCATGAAACCTTTTGCATAGATTGGAATATCGAGTGCAGCAAGACCTGTTTTGTCACGGACAAAGCCATCAACAACAATACCGGAAAGTCCGATTGCATCTGCTGCGCTTCCCATGAGGTCACCCATGTAGGCACGTTCCGTGTAACCCTTTCCTGCTACAACAAGTACATAGCCAGGCTTCCCCTGGTAGATTGCGACGTGGATTGGGAAGTTGTCACCATCCTCAGTGTCTACCGTACATGCTGTTCCAATCATCACCTTGCTGTCATCAATGGCAGAAAGCGACATGTCCATACAGCCGTTACGTGCTATACCCAGCGCAGCCATTCCGTCACAGAGCTGTGCAGGGCTGAGCTTCTTTGCTCTCTCAATTAAATCCTGGGGGATTAACTCAGGTAACTCATGATAATTCTTGCTCATTTTCTATACTCTCCTTATTGGTTATTTACCTATCCAGAGGCGGATGGCGTCTTTATAGTTCATGTTTCCGTCAGGATCCATCTTCTCCTCCCAATGCTGGGAAGCCAGTTCATCAAGTTTTCTGACAGCAGCCTTTGTCATCGATGCGTCTACGTCGAGCGCTTCAAGAGTATCGACGACATCCTTCATCTCAGCCGAGCGACGGGATGCATGAATCATCGTTCTTGCGATGAATGTATTTGAAAGCTTCTCGACTGTCTTTCCGTTGAGTGATTCACTCAGAGACTCGACAAGTGTGTCGAGAACACCATACTTCTCAGCTCCCGCATAAGACTCAAACATCAGCTGGGGAAGTCCCTTCATTACAACGCTCTTGAGCATCTTGATCGCAGAGGCGCCTCCTGCCGGTGCATCAAGGACAGTGAGTTTCATACCATATTGGGTAAATGCATCGTGGAATGCAGCTGCGCCGTCACCAGCAAGGAACATCGGGACCTTATGGCGGTTGCCGGGTACTGTGCCCATGACACCAGCATCACAGAAAAGCACACCTTCTTTACGGGGAATGCTGTTGATAGCCTCCTCAACTGTAGGCGCACAGGAATTAAGGTCGACAAAGACCTGTCCCCTCTCGAGGGACGGAACTATGGACTGGGCAACAGAGAGTGCAACCTTAGCACTGTTCATCGATGCAATGAACTCTCCTTCCTTAACTGCATCCTCCAATGAAATGAGAGGAACAGATGTCTCTTCAGCACGCTGGCGGATCAAAGAACCGCGAACAGGATCTGATGCGAATGCATCATAAGCGGCGAAAGAAGTGAATCCAGCCTCTTTCAGCCCCAAAGAAATGTTGTAAGCTGCTTCACCAAAACCGATAAATACAAGTTTGTACTTCATTTTTGAAATCTTTCCTTTTTTATCTATTACCGGACAGAAACTCCTTTTATTGGATAATTTTGTCTCAGTTTTTAATTTTTGATGGACTTATCCTACCAGCAGGTGCATAGTAAGACAAACAGTAATTTTTACCTGTTTCCAACAAAGAAATTTTGTGAAGGTGTTTATGGATATTATCTCACTATACTATTTTTCCGAGCTATGTAAGGAACTCAACATGACAAAGACTGCAGAGCGAGTCTTCACTTCCCAGCAGACTTTAAGCAACCACATAAAGAGGATGGAGGATGAACTTGGCGTACGCCTTTTCAACAGAAAGCCATCCCTCACTTTAACACTTGCAGGAGAGATGGTTCTCGATTTTGCACGAAACACCATTCTCGGCTATGAGAGTCTCAACGAAGCCATTCCCGATATCATGACGCAGAAAAGGGGTACGCTCCGCTTCGGCGGGAGTGCTGCGCGTCTCAATGCCTGTGTTCCGCGCATTCTCTCTCTTTTCTCCTCCCGCTATCCTAATATGGAGGTAAGGCTTACAGATTCAATCTCCGTCAACCTCGAGAAGATGGTTACTGACGGCCTGCTTGACCTTGCCATCGTGCTATCAGAGGCCGAACTTCCGGGTCTGAAGAGTGAGGCCCTGATACAGGAACAGCTCTATCTCTGTGTCCCCGACGAGCTTCTTGAAGAGTACTACCCTGACGATATGGACAGGATAAAGGAGAAGGCAATTAACGGAATCTTTGTAAAGCAGATTCAGAAGCTCCCCTTCTGCATGATGACAAACAGGATGGGAAATATGCTCCAGTCGTGCTTCGATGAAGAGAAGATAACACCGAACGTATATGCAAGAAGTTCCTACTCCAGGCTCGGGATAGCCCTCTCAGAGGAAGGGAAAGCGGTATCTGTGGTGTCACAGATGCATCTTCTGGGTATGCACGGAAAGATGCTCCCGAACGTGAATATCTTCCCTCTCAGAAGTAATTCCGGCCTCCTCTCGATTCCTCTCTCACTAATATGGTTGCAGGATGCAAAGCTCTCTCCCTATATGCTCTATTTTATTGAGCTCATAAAGGACTACTTCTTCAGTGTCGAGAAGAAGTTCATGGGGAGAGTCACTTCCAAAGCTGAAAGTGAAACCATATAGGAACTCAAATAAAAATCCTCTCCCGGTCAGAGAGAGGACATATAACAATATATTCTGGGCTTACTTCCCTTCCTTGATTGCAGCCTGTGCAGCGGCAAGTCTGGCAATAGGAACACGGAAAGGAGAACATGATACGTAATCCAGTCCGGCACTCTGGCAGAACTCGATTGTCTTCGGGTCACCGCCGTGCTCGCCACAGATTCCCATCTTCATGTCTGGTCTGACAGAACGACCGAGTCCCACAGCCATCTTCACAAGCTTTCCGACACCGCCGAAATCTATTGTTGCGAACGGATCGTAATCATAGAACTGCTTGTCGGGATCATTGACATAATGAGTGAGGAATGAAGCGGAGTCATCACGTGAGAAACCGCATGTCATCTGTGTCAGGTCATTTGTTCCGAATGAGAAGAACTCTGCGCTGCCTGCAATCTCATCAGCTGTGATGGCTGCACGCGGCACCTCAATCATTGTTCCGATCTGGTAAGGAATAACCAGGTTCTGCTCCGAGAAGACCTTCTCGATTTCATCAACTGCATTCTTCCTGCAATAGTTGAACTCCTTCCAGATACCAACAAGCGGAATCATGATTTCAGGATGCACCTTGAAGCCCTTGCGCTTTGTGTTGATTGCAGCTTCCATGATAGCTCTTACCTGCATTCTCAATATTTCCGGATAGACAACTGCAAGTCTGCATCCCCTGAAACCGAGCATCGGGTTGAACTCATGGAGGGCATTACACTTACGTGCAATCTCCTCTGCACTGATTCCCATTCTGAGAGCCATCTCATGGCGTGATGTATGGTCGTTGGGAAGGAATTCATGGAGAGGCGGGTCAAGAAGCCTGATGACTACCGGAAGGCCGTTCATAGCCTCGAAGATTCCCTCAAAGTCCTCTCTCTGCATAGGAAGAAGCTCATTGAGTGCACTTTCCCTTGCCCTGACGTTGTCTGCAAGAATCATCTTACGCATGGAGAAGATTCTGTCTCCTCCGAAGAACATATGCTCGGTACGGCAGAGTCCGACGCCTTCAGCACCAAGGAGGATTGCCTGCTTAGCATCCTTCGGGGTATCGGCATTGGTTCTGACACTCATTGTCTTTATTTCATTGACGTAGCCCATGAGCTTCTTGTAGTTCTGGTAGAGAATGGACTCACTCTCGTTCATCGTTCCTTCAAGAACCTGCATAATCTCACTGTTCTTCACGGCAATCTTCTGTGCATAGACATTGCCTGTGAACCCGTCAATGGCCATGTAGTCACCCTCTTTGAGGGTCTTGCCGTTTACGGTAAGTGTCTTCTTGGGTTCGTTGACTGTAATATCACTACAACCTGAGACACACGGGCATCCCATACCTCTTGCAACAACGGCAGCATGGCTTGTCATACCACCACGGCAAGTCACAATACCCTTACTTACTGCCATGCCCCCGATATCTTCCGGGGAAGTCTCGACTCTGACAAGAAGGACATCCTTACCCTCTTTTGCAGCATTCTCGGCATCCTTTGCATTGAAGTAAATCTGTCCGCATGCTCCGCCGGGTGAAGCATTGAGGCCCTTTGTGTCAGGTGTTATACCGAGGTCCCTGATGACTTTGTTGTCGAGAATAGGAGCAAAGAGCTTGTTGAACTCGCCTGCCGGAACTCTCTCTACAGCTGTCTTCTTGTCGATTAGACCAGCCTCGACCATCTCAACCTGGCTTCTGATCCAGCTGAAGATACTTCTCTTTCCGTTACGGGTCTGGAGCATGTAGAGCTTTCCTTCCTGGATTGTGAACTCAAGGTCCTGCATATCATGATAGTGACTCTCAAGTGTATCCCTGATGGCACAGAGTTCTGCATATGCCTCCGGATTGACCTTCTCAAGTGTGGAGATCGGCTGGGGTGTCCTAATACCTGCAACAACATCCTCACCCTGGGCATTCATCAAATACTCACCGAAGAACCTGTTCTCACCTGTCGACGGGTCACGTGTGAATGCAACACCAGTTCCGCTGGTCTCACCCATATTGCCGAAGACCATTGCCTGGACGTTGACTGCAGTACCAAGGAGACCACGGATGTCATTCATCATCCTGTACTTGATTGCCCTTTCGTTGTTCCAGCTTCTGAAGACAGCATCAATGGCCTTGAAAAGCTGGTCCTGGGGATCTTCGGGGAACTCCTCCCCTGTGTACTTCTTGTAGATGACTCTATAGCGCTTGATGACTTCCTTGAGGTTATCTACATCAAGCTCTGTATCGAATGTCTTTCCGTTCTCATCCTTAACAGACTGGAGGGCATCCTCGAACTTTGCATGGGGAACGCCCATTACAACATCACCGAACATCTGGATGAAACGTCTGTAGGAGTCCCATGCAAAACGCTCGTTGTTAGTCTTGTCTATAAGTGCCTGTAAAGAATCGGGGTTGAGTCCGAGATTGAGGACAGTGTCCATCATTCCGGGCATGGACTGTGCGGCACCCGAACGAACAGAAACAAGAAGAGGATTCTTCTTATCCCCAAGTTTGGCTCCCATAAGCTTCTCGAGCCTATCGAGGTTAGCCAATACTTCCTCCCTCATTCCGTTGGGGTAGGAACCGTTATGCTTATCAAAAAAATCACAAGCCTCTGTTGTGATTGTGAATCCGGGAGGGACGGGAAGACCGATACTGGTCATCTCAGCAAGGTTAGCGCCCTTGCCTCCCAGAAGATTTTTCATGTCACTCGTACCTTCAGCCTTTCCTTCGCCGAAGAAATAAACATACTTTTTCTCTTCCATGATAATTTTTCCTATTAGTTTTTGTCTTATTAAGCTTTGTTATGTTACTAGCAAAACAGGCTCAGGTCAACTTAATTACACACCGGAGGGAATAAATTTAACTGATATAAAGAAAAAGCAAAATCAAAAAGAGAAAATGGGAAGAAACAACAGAAAACCACATTTCTGCTGTTTAGCTAAAAATAAACAAGGCAGGCTTGGCTATATGTCAAAACCTGCCTTCATTATTTATATTTATATTACCTTAACCGACGTTGTAGTATTCCATTCCCCTGCTTTCCCCGCATTTTTTGAGCTTATCAAGGGCAACTTTCTCAATCTGCCTGATTCTCTCCTTCGTGAGGTTATATTCCTTTCCGATTGCACTCAGGCTCATAGGGTCCTGATGGTTGAAGCCGTAACGCTTCATTATTATATCTCTTTCCTTGTCGCTGAGCACAGAGAGAAGACTCTCAACGTCCTCATTCATTATGTTCCTTATTGTGCTGTTCTCGGGAGAGTCTGTACTGTCCCCGACAAAGCACTCAAGACTTGTCTCATTATCCTCATCGGACCCGATGGGAGCATCAAGGGAAATCATATCCTTTGTAATGTCTGTCAGACTCTTCACAGTCTCCCTGTCTATCCCGCTCTCAAGAGCAATCTCATCAGCAGAAGGATCTGAAATTCCTCTATTAATCAGGCTGTTCTTTGCTTTTGTTATAGCAATGAGTTCATTGGACCTGTTAAGGGGAAGTCTCACCGGTCTTGACTGCTCTGCAAGTGCCTTGAGGATTGACTGTCTTATCCACCAGACTGCATAGGAGATGAAGTGGTAGCCCTTCTCCGGCTCATACTTGTCAATTGCTGTCAAGAGTCCGATATTTCCTTCGTTGATCAGATCCTCGAGGGCAAGTCCCTGGCCGCGGTATTTCTTTGCAACAGATACAACGAACCTGAGGTTTGCATTGGCAATCCTCTCACGTGCCTTCTTATCACCACTTTTGGCCTTCAGAGCCAAATCATACTCTTCCTCATAGGTAAGAAGAGGAATCTTTTCGATTGACTTCAGATATGCTGACAATACTTCGTTATCCTGTGATGTATAGAGTGAATTGGTATTCTTAGACATGGCTTATCTCCTTGAATACAAAGATGCAATAAGCGTGCCAGAATACTATATTTCTTTATATTTAAAATAATTATATTAATAGAGTAAATATAAAGAGTCTGTCTGTTTTGTGTCTCTTTGACACAGAGAAGAAAATCTCTCCCCTTTTTGTGTCATTTTGCTACACACTTTCCAGGCTCATCCTCTTTTGTTTCCTTTTGACACGGAAACGGGATTTCCACAGACTCAAGGATGTTTATCCTACCGGAGTACGTGACCGGTATATCGGAATTCTCAATTGAGTCGACAACCTCATCATACGTCATCCCGATGAGATCGGAGATCATATCCCCCTCACCGAGTCCGAGACAATAACTCTTCTTCTCGGACAGGTAACACGAGAGCTGGTAGCGGTAGAAGGCCAGGAACTCCCTGCTTCTCTTACCAAGCGGAAGGAAAAGCGAGCAGTAAAGCTCGAAGGCATCCTTAAACCTGTGTGCCTTCACAGCCTCAAGTGCATTTATATATTTGCTCATTCTTCCGTTTTCCATATTTCTTCTCTTTATCTACATACTAAGATAATAAGAGAGGTCAAAACGACAAGAGGAAAAAGTGAAATTTTCATTTATGATTTTGCACTTTTTACCATTCCGAAGTCTTTTCAAATAACTATTGCCGTGTTAGATTTAACTCAAGAAGATAAAGCATAAGTACCCCTTGCCAATTCAATAAATTATTGCCGCCTGTCCGTGTTTCAGTTTCAGGTGGCTGTTTTTTCTCCCCATAAACAGATTTCCACTTGCCGATAATCCCCTCTTTTCTTATATTCATATATGTGAACCTTGTTCACCCTACAATATAAATTAAGAGGTAAAAGATATGAAGATTATTCCACTTGGTGAAAGAGTATTGCTCAAGGCTAAGGAAGCAGAGAAGAAGACTGCAGGCGGTCTCTTCATCCCTCAGACAGCACAGGAAAAGACACAGTTCGCAACTGTTGTTGCAATCGGCGATGACGAGAACATCAAAGTCAAGGTCGGACAGACAGTCCTTCATGACAAATATGCAGGTACACAGATCAAGGATAATGGAGAGGATTACCTCATCGTTAATTCTGGTGATATCCTTGCTGTCGTCGAGTAATCAGAGGATTGAACATTGTCCCGGGAGCTTAATGCTCCCTATTATTTTGCATATTTGATTAGAATATCGTAGGCTTCCTTGTACTCACGGAACTTCTCCTGGGCAAATGAGATAATCTCACTGTCAAGTTCCATTGATGACATCCTGTCGGGATGGAATGCCATTGCCTTCGAGTGAAAGAGCGCTGTGAGTTCTTTTTTTGACGGAACCTCCTTCAGCGAAAAGACTGAAAGTGCCTTTTCAAGCGCCGGATTACTCTTCTCTCTTTTTTCACTTCTCCCCTTCTCCCCGGATGAGAATGCATCATACCATCCCCCTTCCCTGTCTTTGAGAAAGAGTGTGCACTCTCCGTTGAGATTACGGTTCCAGCTGTTACCGAAGCTGACGGACCTGAAATCACTCTCAGTCCCGTCATAGAATATCTTTTCCATCCTCCTGCAGCCGGAGAATGCAAGGTCCCCTATCCTTCTCACGCCATGAGGGATAAAAATACTCATGAGCCCCGAGGACATGAATGCCCCGTCAGGGATCTCGCGTATACAACTGGGCATATCGACAGAGAGAAGAGAGGAACAGCCTGCAAAGGAGAGAGGAGAGATCCTCATTATATTCTCCCCAAGCGTCACTGACCTGAGATTTCTCGAGTCCATGAAGCACCTTGATGAAACCTCCCTGACTGAAGGGGGAAAGACGAATGATACAAGGCCGGAGTTTTCAAATGCACCCGAGCCTATCTCATAGAGAGATCCGGGAAGAGAGACAGAGGTGAGTGCCGTACAACCCTTGAATGCATCACTCGATATTATCTCAAGATTCTCCCCGAATGATATTTCCCTTAGTCTAGTGCATTTGGAGAATGCACTCTCCCCGACTTCGAGGATCTGTATCTCCCCGTCAGAAGAGGGAATCTTTGCAAAAAGAAGATTATCAGGATTCGTCACGCCAAGGATAGTTCCCTTCCCGTCAGTCACTATCTCCGTCCTGTTTCTGAAGACGGACTTCTCTGAGGACGGGAAGTTCACTCTGAAATCATAGAAACCGTTTAAAGACTGGCTAATCTCCATTCATCCTCCTAGAAGAGAAAAGACTCTATCTTCGACTCAATGTTCTCGTTGAGTGTATCTTCCGGGTAGTACCCCTCCGGGATGGAGGAGAAGAGAAGACGGGAGTAGAACTTCTTCGTTATCCTTCCGTCAAGGATAAGCACCACTCCCCTGTCACTTTCACTCCGGATAAGCCTTCCCACTCCCTGCTTCATCTTTATCATTGCATTAGGGAGCGTGAGCGTCATGAAGGATCCCCTGTCTGATGTCCTGTTTATATAGTCCGCCCTGGCCCTGTTCACCGGGTCTGACGGGACATCGAAGGGAAGTTTTACGATAACAAGAAGTCTCAGTGTCTCTCCCGGGGCATCCACTCCCTCCCAGAAAGAGGAGGTTGCAAAGAGCGACGAGTCCACATTCTCCTTGAATTTTTTCAAGAGTGCATTACGGCTTATCCTGTTATCCTGGATAAGAAGTTCCATCTTCTCCCCTATATGCTGTTTCACACTGTTGTAGACATTCCTCATCATCTCTATTGAGGTAAATAGAATAAGTGCACCTCCAGATGAGGAGAGAATAGCTTTTTCAACCATAGAGGAAACGTATGACACATATTCCCTGTCACCATTTACAAACGGCCGTGCGTCCTGTGGAATGAGATACATGAGATTACGCTTATAATCGAATGGAGAGAAGAATATACCCTCCTCAAGAGTATCATCTGGGGAAATACCAAGGCGGGATTTGAAGAACTCGAAGTTCCCGCCGATTGAGAGTGTTGCGGAGCAGAAGAGCCAGCTTTTTAGCCTGTCAAGAAGCCTCTCCTTCACAAGAGGGCCCGTGAGAAGCGGAGAAAGCACTATCTCATAGTTTCCGTCATCAAGGAGATTCGTGTAGCTGATGAGAGACGAGAAGGAATCAAAGTTCACAAATGACCTTAATTTGTCAGCCATTGATGAAAGCCTCTCAGCAGTCTTTCCGACGATGTCTATCATTGCTGTGATTTCCTCAATGTCTGAATTTAGGTATGCTCTCAAATCAGATGAAAGATTCTTGATTTCAGAGGCAAGGACCTCTCCCTCCCGGGAGAAGTTATTTCTTTCTCTTCTGTAAAATTCCTCGTCAAGAAGTACAGAGCGCTGTGAAGAGAAACGGGAAATTATCCCCTTGAGAAGGGTAAAGAACGAGAGCGCATCCCTCCTTATTTTCTTCTGTGTGCTCTCAAAGTTCTTTGTGAAGAATCTGTCGGCTGAAGTATCGTAGGGAGAGAGAAATTCGATTATGCACCTGTTTTCCAGCTCCCCTTTTTTGAACGATAGAAAGTCAAGCTCCGCTTCAAGATCCCCAAGAGAGATCCTTTCACTGAAGAGATCCGTTGCCTCAGCTTCAAGGTGGTGGGCTTCGTCAAAGACAAGATGCGTGTAGCCGGGAAGTATCACAGGCTCCGAGAAATCCTCATCATTCTCCCATCTCACATTTGCATCGACCAGAACAAGATGATGGTTGGTGACTGTTATTCTTGCATTCTGCGCCTTCCGTCTTGCTTCATAGAGAAAACAGTCCATGTAATGCGGACATCTCTTTCCCAGGCAGTCCTTCTCGTCAGAAAGTAAATCAAGGGCAAGAAGAGAGACTTCCCTGTCATGTATGTCCGTGCGGCTTCCCGTCTCTGTGCGCTCACAGAACTTGATAAGGCGACTCAATGCATTGTCCTCATCATAAGTTAGAAGTTTTGCCGAGTCTGTTGCATCCTGGAGCTTACGCTTACATATATAATTTGAGCGTCCGTAGAGAATTGCACTCCTGTCCTCCATGTTGAGGGCATCGAGAAGAAATGGTATATCCTTATCGTAAAGCTGTTTCTGCAGTGTGATTGTACTTGTTGCAATCACAACCTTCACATCGGGATTTGAGGCTATGAGAAGGAAAGCAGGGACCAGGTAGGCAAATGACTTTCCGATTCCCGTACCGGCCTCGATTATTGCCCCCGTTGCGGAAGAGAATGCCTTCTCAACCTTTCTAGCCATCTCCTCCTGGCCGGCCCTGTAATTGAAGGACGGGAACTTCTTTTTCAATAGTCCGAAGGGGGAGAATATGTCCTCACTCGTCATCACCATCCCCTTCCTTCCATTCGGAGAGCTTACGGTGGAGAGTCTTTCTCCCGATTCCGAGTATTTCACTTGCTTTTGTCTTGTTGCCGTTACAATAACTTATGGTCTCAAGAATTATCTTCTTCTCGGCGTCATCGAGTGTAAGAGGAAGCTCGAGAGTGACAGAAGATCCCTTCCTTCCCTGGCTTCCCCTTACCGACTGGGGAAGGTCATCAAGCTCGATTGTCTTTCCCCTCGCCATGACGACGCTTGCCTCCATTGCATTCTTGAGTTCCCTTATGTTACCCGGCCACGAATAGGCAAAAAGAGCCTTCCTTGCGCCGAGAGATATTCCCTCTATATTCTTTCCGTTCTCATCCGAGAATGTCTTTACAAAGGAAAGCGCAAGAAGCTCTATGTCCTCCTTTCTCTCCCTGAGGGGCGGAACGTCTATCTCGACAACAGCAAGTCTGAAGTAGAAATCCTCTCTGAAGAGCCCCTTTTCAACCTGTTCTTTGAGATTTTTGTTTGTTGCTGCAATCACCCTGACATCCACCGGGATGGTCTTCTCTCCACCGACACGCGTTATTTCCCTGTTCTCAAGTACCCTCAGTAGCTTTATCTGTGTCGATTCGTCAATCTCTCCGATTTCATCAAGGAATATCGTGCCGCCATTTGCAAGTTCAAAGCGTCCCTTCGTCTGGCTGACAGCACCGGTAAATGCCCCCTTCTCATGTCCGAAGAGTTCGCTCTCAAGAAGTGTCGGGGAAAGAGATGCGCAATTGACTTTGACAAAGGGTTTGTCACTGCGGTTTGAGAGAGAACAGACTGCATCTGCAACAAGCTCCTTCCCCGTTCCGGACTCCCCCTCGATAAGGACAGTCGATCTTGTGGGTGCAACCTGTCTGATTGTCTCCATCAGCTTCTCAACTTTGTTGGAGCGACCAATGATTCGGGAGTATTTCTGCTCCTTCTTAAGCCTCTCTATCTCATCCTGGAGTCTTCTGTTCTGTTCCTCAAGGTGTGAGTTCGTAATGCTCTTCTTTACAACTAAGAGGAGTTTGTCTATATCGACAGGCTTAGTGTAGAAGTCGATTGTGCCGTACTTCATTATCTCAACGGCATTCTCGATTGTCCCGTGTCCCGTGAGTACTATGACCGGAAGCTTCGGAAAGGAGGCACGGATCTTCCTGATCAGTTCCTCCCCCGTCATCTTCGGCATCCTGAGGTCCGTCAGGACTATGTCGACATCGTTCTTGTTTATTGCATTCCAGGCTTCAAGTCCGTCAGAAGCAGTAATGACATTGTATCCCTCAAGTGAGAAGGCCTCACTCAGTCCAGAGAGGATATATTTCTCGTCATCAGCAATCAATATCGTACTCATCTGTTGTCCTCACCTATTGCCATTCTCTCACTTGCGGGAATCGGGAAGTCGAGGGTGAAGGTGGTTCCCTCTCCCTTGGTGCTTGTCACGTGTATGTCCCCGTGGTGTTCTTTCATGATTTTGTAGACAAGAGTAAGGCCAAGCCCCGTCCCGTTGGCCTTGGTGGTATAGTAAGGCTCAAAGATCTTGGAGAGTTTGTCATCGTCGATTCCAGTCCCGTTATCCTGAATCTTCACCGAGATGAAATTGCCGTTGGGTTTTGTGGAGACGAAGAGTTTTCCTCCCCCTTCCATTGCGGCAAACGCATTCTGGATGAGATTCAGAAGGGCCTGCTTTACAAGTCTTGAGTCAATCTCTATATTCGGGATGAACTGTGAGAGTTCCACACTGACCTCAATGTTCTTATCCTCGGCCTCAGGCTCAAGGAAAGAGAGTACCTCGCTCACAGTATCGTTTATATTGTCCTTCTTGAGTTCAACTTCCATCGGCTTTACTGCAAAGAGGAAATCGACTGCAATCTTATTGAGGTGCTCTATCTCCTCCTCGATGACTGCCAGGTACTTTTCTGCATTTTCAAGTGTGAGGGAGCCGAACTTCTGGAAAGATTTTCTCAAAAGCTGGGTATGGATTTGCATGGCGGCAAGTGGATTCTTGATTTCATGTGCAACTCCCGCAGCCATTGTAGTCATGCTTGCAAGGCTTTCTGAGCGTCTGAGCCTGGACTCCTTTCTTATTGAATCGGTAATCTCCCTGATGGAAACATCAACAAAGCGGCGTTTCTCAGTATCTATGGTCTTGAAGGAAACACGGTAGACCTTGACTTCGTTGCCACTCTGGAAGGAGAAATCCTTCTCCTCACCACGTGTTTCCCCCTTAAGGACAGCAGAGACGTATGCCTTCATATCAGGATCGGTGATGCACTCGTCTATATGAAGTCCCTCTACGGACTTTCCACTTCTCCTGTACGGGATGCTGTTTCTGGCCCTCTGGTTGGCAAAGACAACGACAAGCTTCTCATTGACGATGAGATGGCCGTCATCAAGGTTATCGAAGAGACAATAGAGTATGTCCTCTTCCTCTATGGCTTTATTTACAAGTTTCTCAAGTTCGTCCTGGGGACATGATGAAAGATCTGAAACAACTTTCTTAAGTAATCTGTTTGACACTCCTAGCCTCCCGTATCATATAGTCTAACCCTGATTTGTCATTCATGTTGTATGTCTCCACACTCTCCCTCCATCTTGACATGATATCGAGGAGGGTGCGTGCCCTGTACGGGGGAATCTTTCCTTCCAGGAGAAGTTTCTCCACTTCCTCGACAACACGCTCCCTGAAGTATGTATAGGCAGAGAGCTTCTCGAGAAGTGCGTTAATCTCATCCTCCTTCTCGAGAGTAAAGGGAGATCCTGTCACAAGAAGGGAGACACAATAGTCCACAGCCTCTTCGACAGCCCTGACGCTTTCACTGTCATTTGCAAGTGAGAAGAAGAATGTGTCAAATGAATAATAGTCTGAGTTCATATTGAAGCTGTTCTTTATGAACGACGATACACTTTCCTTGCTCAGCGCAGGGAAATTGAATTTCCTGACTCTGGAGAGGATGGTCTCCATAATCCGCTGGCTCTGCGAAGAGACCAGGATGATTGTGAGATGTTCCTCAGGTTCCTCAAGCATCTTGAGTATGGAGTTTTTTGCCCCTTCGGTTGCACTCTCGATATCTTCAATGATGGCAACCTTGTCCCGGGAACTTGACTGCATCCATTCCTTCACTCCCCTGAGCTGTTCGATTGTCACGGGAGATGGTCCGCTTTTGCCGAAATAAAGATACTTCGGATTCGATGCAATCTTCAGGCTCTCAAGTTCCTTGATATCCTTATCTGTAATTTCCTTTGCATCTTCCAGTCCGGTCAGGAAGATATCAACATTCTGGGCCAGCTGGAAAAGCTTATCGCTGCCCTGCGGGAGAGAGCCGGAATAGAGTTCCCCGTTGTATTGCATGTTTACAAGTCTCAGCGTTTCTATGAGAAAGAGACGGCTCCTGTCCGTCCGCTGTCTCTCAAAGAGCTCGATGGCAGCCTTCACGCGGGGAAGAAGTTCCCTGTAGGGAAAGTAGACGATACTCTCGCTTCTGAGTACATCCCGTCTGTCTCCCGTGAGACAGAATGCAAGATCAAGTGCGGCCGTGAGTCTTCCCGATCCCCGGGGACCCGAAAAGAGGAGAGACTGTGGCAGCATATTCCCCTTTATGTTGCGTCTGAGCTCGTCAGCTATCTTCAATTGTGTTCTTTCAAGATTCTCAAAGGCCACTTATTGCTCCTTCAAATGTACTTTTGACAGTCGGGAAGATACGGAGAAAGAGGTTTTTATAGAAGAAACTGTTCTCCTTAAGTGGTCTCAGGTCAAAGACTGTCTGTAATGATACCAGTTCAAGAAGCACAAAGACCACGAAAGCTGCCACAACAAGTGCAACGACAAAGCCCAGGGCGGAATCTATCCAGCCGAGGGACATTGTCTCAAGAGAGGTCCCCAGAAGATTTCCCAGAAGCTTGAAAAGGGAGAAGATTAAAAGACAGAGTATGATATAAGAAATGAGTGAAAGCCAGAAAACAGGTATATTCACTTTAGATGAAAGGAATTCCATAAGTGCCGAGACGAAGATCAGGGCCAGTGGAAAGGTCAGCACATACCCGATAAGTTTGAAGGCAAAGCGGGAGAATCCCCTTGCGAAGCCGCATATGGCACTTATAACTGATATAGCCACCAGAATGATGTCAAAGATGCCGAATGACAATGAGCCAATAGAAAACGTCCAGTCCATAGTGTCATTTTAACACAACAGCAGGTTCCTTTTCTACAAATTCGAAGAAAATCAATTACGACAACTAAGACCGTTATTTCAGGAAAAGTATGACAAAAAGTGACTTAATAATTGAGAAAAGTATGACAAAATATCCTCTTTTTTCAATGCAAAGTATGACAAAATAATAATATAATCTTACTATGAAAGAAAATAAGTTTTTACACAGAAAAGCTGAAAAAAGAATTATTGAGTTTCTGTCATCAAGTGATGAGAAGCTCAAATCACAGATTTTCAGGAACATGTGACTGTCTTCTATCCGATTTCCTGTTTTTTTAGTATTATCTTCATATGTCAAATTTTTTAACTAAGTTATTCGGTGGAACCAAACAGGAAAAGGATATAAAGAGACTCAGGCCGGTGCTTGAGAAAGTAAAAAGCGAATACGCATGGGCAGAGGGATTGAAAGATGAGGACTTTCCCCGTCTGACAGAGGAATGGAAGAAAGAGGTAAAGGAAGGAAAGAGCCTCGAGGAAATACTGCCAAAAGCATTTGCACTAGCAAGGGAAGCAAGCTGGAGATGTATCGGGGAGAAGCATTATGACGAGCAGATCATGGGTGCACTTGTCCTCCATCAGGGTTCAATCCTTGAAATGAAGACAGGAGAAGGAAAGACCCTCACCTCCGTTCCGGCAGCCTACCTCAACGCACTCTCTGGAGAGGGAGTCCACATAGTCACAGTCAACGACTACCTGGCACAGCGTGATGCTGAATGGATGGGGACAATTTATAAGTTTCTCGGCCTCACCGTCGGAGTCGTAATCCCCGGCCAGGATGAGAATGCCAAGCGCACAGCCTACTCCAGCGATATTACCTACGGAACGAACAACGAATTCGGCTTCGATTACCTCAGAGATAACATGAAGCAGAGCATGGCACATAAGATCCAGCCGAGGCATCACTATTGCATAATCGACGAGATAGACTCCATCCTCATCGATGAGGCCCGCACTCCTCTCATTATTTCCGGACAGGATGAGGATGACAGCCCCAAGGTAAGGGCTGCAAGGTCAGTTGTCCCCTACTTCAAGGAATGCGAGAAGGACCCTGAAACGGGTGACTACTATGAACTAAGCCAGATTGAGAAGATGGACAGGGAACTCTATGCATCATTCGACGAAAGAGGCGACTACAAGATAGACGAGAAAGACAAGAAGGTCACCATCACAAAGCAGGGAATGACAAAGATGGAGGAACTCCTGAAGAAGACGGGAATCCTCGAGACTAGCAAAGACGAGAACGGCAACACAGTCTGCTCCCTCTATGAAGGAAACAACTTTGAGATGGTACATTATGTCACACAGGCCCTGAGGGCTGAGCATCTCTATACAAGGGATGTCGACTACCTTGTAAAGGACGGCGAAGTCCAGATAGTCGATGAGTTTACAGGTCGTGTACTTCCCGGAAGACGTTACTCGGAAGGCCTGCATCAGGCAATTGAAGCCAAGGAGAATGTAAGGGTTCTGGCACAGAGCAAGACATTCGCAACAATAACCTTCCAGAATTTCTTCAGGATGTATGACAAGATTTCCGGTATGACGGGAACTGCCGACACTGAAGCAGTTGAATTCAAGGAAATCTACAATACAGATGTAGTGGTCATCCCGACTCACCTACCGGTACAGAGGATAGACAAGTCTGACCTCACCTTCTACAGCGAAGAGTTCAAGTACAGGGCAATTGTTGAAGAGGTAAAGCGTGTTCATGCAACCGGACAGCCAATCCTAATCGGTACTACATCAATTGAGAAAAGTGAGAAACTCTCATCCCTCCTCATGAAGGAGGGGATAAAGCATGAGGTCCTCAATGCCAAGAACCATGCAAGGGAGGCATACATAATCGGAGAGGCAGGTACAAAGGGTGCCGTGACGATTGCAACCAACATGGCAGGACGAGGTACAGACATAAAACTCGGAGGCTCACCTGAACATCTTGCAATGAAGAAAGTCGGAACCGATGCAACTCCCGAAGAGCTGAAAAAAGCCAAAGAGGAAATCATGGGCGAATACAGGAAAGCCTATGAGGAAGTCAAGGCTCTCGGAGGGCTCTATATAATCGGATCCGAGCGCCATGAGTCAAGGCGAATTGATAACCAGCTGAGAGGAAGAGCCGGCCGTCAGGGAGACCCGGGTGTTTCCCAATTCTACATTTCACTTGATGACCCATTGATGAGACTCTTTGCCAAAGACGGAGTGAGGGAGATGCTCGGCCGGCTTGGTCTCAATACAGGAGAGGCAATCCACCACAAGATGCTCGACTCCGTCATTGAAAATGCACAGAAGAGAGTCGAAGAGAGGAACTTTGCAATAAGAAAGAGACTCCTTGAATATGATGATGTACTCAACGAACAGAGGAACTTCATCTACTCCCAGAGAGATGAAATCCTTGTATCAAAAGACCTTACAAAGAGAGTCGAGGAGAACAACTGCACTCTCATTGATGATATCTACGAAGAAGCTGGAAAGGATGAAGCAAAATTGCTTGAAGGCCTCCAGCGGGTTTACAGCATCTCCTTCAACCCTGATGACATAAAAGACAGAGAAACATTCAAGAACAAGATTGTCGCCCTCATCGAGAGCAAGAAGAATATCGGGGGAGAGGAACTTTTCAATGAGTACTTGAGATATATCTACCTCAAGAACATTGACAGAAGATGGATCGATCACCTCGATGCACTTGATGAGCTCAGAGATGCCGCATCCCTTATGTCTTATGCACAGAAGAATCCTCTTGTAGAATACAAGAGCACAGCTTCCGACGCCTTTGACGAAATGCTTGAGAGCATCACCGAGGCAGTTTGTAAAGCAGCTGTTCTTGTAAACATCCAGATCAACGGACCAAGGAAAGAAGAGAGAGGAAGGAATATCCAGACAGTTCATAGGGAGATGGGGTCAATTGCCTCCTCAGCCAAGCAGACTGCAGTTGCCTCCCAGGCAGAAGCAGCAAACACGACAATAAGACGCGGGACACCGAAGGTCGGGCGCAATGACCCGTGCCCCTGCGGAAGTGGAAAGAAGTATAAAAACTGCTGTGGCAGGAATTTCTGATACAGGGTGGCCGAAAGCCACCCTCTTTCTTATTCAATATAAAGTTTATTGTTCTTTGTCTCGTACCCGAGATGCTCCAAAAATAGCGAGAGTTTCCTGTAGCCGTAGTTACGGCAGTCAAAGTCAGTATACTTGTTCTTGAGTGCCACACCGATTGAAGCAACGCTTATCGAGTCACTCTCCGTCTCATCAACAAGGCCCTTAATGAACTTGGCTATCTTCCTCTCGCTTACAATCCTTCCACTCTTCTTCTCCTTTGTGTCAGCCTTGGCAGGTTTCTCGTCCTTCTGGCTCTCACTGAGGAGGAGATCGATATACTTGAACTCAGAGCATGCCGCAACAAATGCGGACGGGGTCTTCTGCTCCCCCATTCCGATGACCTTCATTCCTGCTTCCTTCAGGCGGGATGCAAGACGGGTGAAATCACAATCGGATGAGACAAGGCAGAAACCATCAACCTTACCCGTGTAAAGTATGTCCATGGCATCAATGACCATGGTTGTGTCTGTAGAGTTCTTTCCACTTGTATACGGAAAAGACTGGATAGGAATAATCGAATACTCGATGAGGTTTTCCTTCCATCCCTTTGTGGATGACGATGAAAAGTCTCCGTAGATACGCCTGTAGGTGATTGTACCCTCCTTGGCGAGTTCATCCATTATGATATCAACAAAACGATACGAAACATTCTCCGCATCGATTAATACTGCAAATTTCAAAGTGTCCATAATCCAAATATAATAATTATGGGAAGATTGAACAAACCCTAGAACTTCAATCCTGCGGTCAAATTGTAGAAGTTTGCCTTCCCCTGTCTCTCGTAGGAGGCCTTGAGTGTGACATTGTGTGCCAGATCCGTCCCGATTCCACACCCGGCAGTGAGGAGTGGGCCGAGAGTAAATCCTGAGTCTTCCTCTGCAAAAGCATACTCAATTCCACCGTATCCGAAGAGATAAAGATACTCCAGGTCAGCCTTCACGCCGAGGTCGGTACCGGCAAAAGCGGTAACAAAAACACTGTCGCCACTCTTGTAGAAAAGTCCCTCGAGACTGCTCTCCACGTAAACAATATCATAAAGGGTATATGTAAGGGAGCATTTTAGAGAGGGGAAGAGTCCTGTCTCGTTCTTGTAATAGACAAACTTTCCCTTCACTCCGAAATCGAGACTGACATTGAGCTCTTCCGTCTTTCCTTCCCCTGCAAAGACAGGAAGAAAGATAGCCATCACAAAAAGGACAACAAGAATTCTCCTCTTCATTCCTCTTTTCCTTCGGTGTAAGTGAGTATAATCCTGGAGAAGGACGAAGAGCCGATTGACCCAAGAATTTCACCTTTCCTGACCCTGTCCTTAAGTCTGACGGTAACCCTCTCAAAGCCTGAGTACCTGATTGAGTTTCCCTCGCTGTCCTCTATGACGATATATTTCATCCCGTTTTCCTTACCAGCCAGAGAGACAGTCCCTGCAGCAACAGAATGAACTGCACTCCCGTTATTTCCGGTTACAACAAGAGAGGTGTTATCAAAATATGAATTTGACGAGGCGACGACATCCTCTCCCGAGAGGGACATAAGAGGATTTACCTCCAAAGTTTCCGGTGTGCTTACAATTGGAGTATCAGCAATTTTTTCTTCTGCAGCCGGTGTCTCAGAAGCTGTATCAGTTACTGCAGTCTCTTCAATTACAGACGTTTCTTCGAGTGGAGTCTCAATTGCACTTTCCTCAGCACTCTCTTCGATAACAGGTGTCTCTTCCTGAACTGTTTCAACAGGAATCTCTTCATGATGAACTATTTCAGAAGAAGTCTCTTCTGTCTCTACAGAGCTGCTGCTCTCCCCGATTATGACAAGAGGAATTTCTCCTTCCTCTTCTGGAGCTTCTTCTACTGCCACTTCCGGCTCCGCAACTATGAGCTGGGCTGGAGATTCGTCTTCCCCAGAAGTTGAGAGAGAGGAGGACGTATCGAAGAGAAAGAGGGATGGTTTCTCCTCTTCCTTAAGAGTCACTTCCTCTTTCTTTTCTGTAATATCCAGCTTCTTGCCGGGGTTGGCAATAAGATAAATGACAAGGACAATCAATACAACCAGAATGACAAAGAGTACAGCAAGGACAGTAGAGCGGGTAGCCTTTTTTCCCCTGCTGTTATTGTCTGTTATCATGTCATCATAATCGGGTCTACTCATATCTCGACAAAACCTCTACTGGAAAACTATTATATCAATATGCGGGACAAAGGCAACAAGGGAACCTCCCTGATTCTTTTCATACTCTTCTTCATTGCGGTATTGCTGCTTTTCATAAACAACATCACCCGGGGTGGTAACGGGACATATACCTACTCAGATCCCGTGATTTCAAAAAAGAATATCAGGGGAACAATATATGACAGGCACGGGATAATCCTGGCCTTCGACTCGTCAGGGGCAGGCTTCAGAATCACAGATGATTCAAAGCCACAGGAGTGTGCGGCCATCATTTCGGAGTATACCCACTTCTCTCCCGTCGTCATCAGTTCCCTGATTGAAGGAGGAACGGCATTCATTCCCATTGCTAAAGATAACACTACCCCTCTTGATGAGATAGAGAATCTGATCAGGGAACACAACCTCTCCTCTGAGCTCTCACTCTCCTCATCCTACTACCGCACCTACCCTTACCCATCAGTTGATTTTCTTCTCGGGAAGTCCTTCAATTCACACACCGCCGTAGGGGGAATAGAGGAATATTGCAACAGCTATCTCTCTTCAATCCCTACCCCGGACAGGGAGAAGACAAAGGGTGAGGACATTGTACTGACCATTGACATAAATATGGAGGAAATCCTCTTCTCACTCCTTGAAGAGAACAGCTATTCAGGTAATGCTGCCATATTGAACAGCAGAGGAGAGATTCTTGCTTATTACGGTAGCGTGACACCAGATATCCTCTCTGCAATATGCTACTCTCACTCCACAGAGAGTGAGACATCCCTCTTTCTCAGGGAGAATCCCATCCTTATAGAAGAATGCACACCACTCTCGCAATACTATATTTATCTTTCTTCCGACAAAGAAAATACTCTCCCGTTAATCGAGAGAGCACTTATTGAAAACCTCAAATTATAACTGACCGCGGAAGGCCCTTTTGTCAAGCCCGAATCCTATGAGGTTCTGGACAACGACATCCGTACTTGCCTTCACAAGGTCCTCGGGGACTTTCTGTCCGTCTGTAAAGAAAAGAATCGGTAGATTTACCCTGTATGAGAACGAGAGTGCGTTGCCTATGGTCCTTGACTCGTCAAGTTTAGTGATGATGATTGAATTCACGTTGTAGTCATCCTTGTAGCGTGAATAGTGTTTCATCATATCCTCCTCCTTCATGCTTGCAGAGAGAATAAGAGAGAAGGATGTGTTCATCCTTGTGAGTATGTTAGCCATTGACTTGAGCTTGAGATTCAGTTCCAGATCCTTACTCGAGAGTCCCATTGTGTCGACAAGAATGAGGTCGTAGTACGAATAGCTCTCAAGGGCCGAGACAAGCTGTCCCTCCTTGTCCACAAGCTGGAGAGGCATGTCGAGAGCATCGGCAAAGGCCTTGATCTGCTCAAAGGCTCCTACACGGTATGAGTCAAGTGTTATTATACCGACCTTCTTCCCAAGCTGCCTGTACATGTACGCAACCTTTGCAAGAGTCGTGGTCTTACCGCCACCTGTAGGCCCAAGGAAGACAACTACACGCGAGGGATGGAGCTGGGCCTCGTAATCCATGTTCACACAGGAGAGAATCTTCTCGGAGAGTACTCTCGGACAGTCCTCGGCTGTACATGAAAGGTTGTCGAGAAGATGCTCCCTCAACGGGCCGTAGATATAATTGAGTGTGAGGAGCTTTTCAGCTTCATTGAACCCCTTTCCCGTTCCCCTGTGGATTTCAGTGTTAAGACGCTCTGCGCTGCTGATGCTTAACGGATTGGGAGTCTTTGCCTCCTTCTCGAACTCGCTCATATCTTCACTGGAGTCGGTCTTGACAGCATTTGATGAGATATAACAGGTAATCTCACATTTCTTCTGCTTACGTGTAAAAAGTCCTCCCGGGACGGTGTAATCCCGCCTCGAGTGGACTCTGATCTGGTCTCCGTACTTGCTTTTTGCTTCATTTACGGCATCTTCATAGGTGTCTGCAACTATTGAGATGTATTTCACAGTTCCTCCCTAGAGAATATACCTCGAAAGATCCTGGTTCTTCACTATATCGCCAAGTCTGCTGTCCACATATTCCGGGGTGATTGTGACAGTCTGCCCGCTGAGCTCATCAGCTGAGAAGCTGAGCTCCTCAAGAAGCTTCTCCATGACTGTATGGAGCCTTCTTGCCCCTATATTGTCATTCGTCATGTTCACAGTGTGTGCTATCTCGGCAATCTTCCTGAGTGCTGCATCCTCGAATTCTATTTTAACGTTCTCTGTTCCGAGAAGTGCGCTGTATTGCTTTGTCATTGCATTCCTCGGCTCTGTGAGAATCTTGTAGAAGTCATCACTTGAAAGGTCCTTGAGCTCCACATGAAGTGGGAACCTTCCCTGGAGTTCCGGGATGAGGTCACTGGGCTTTGAAAGTGAGAACGCTCCTGCTGCAATGAAGAGAATGTTGGTCGTGTCGATGACACCCCACTTCGTCCCGACCTTTGTTCCCTCGACGATGGGGAGGATATCTCTCTGGACACCCTCGCGGGAGACATCGGTATTGTTATTGGAGCCGCGGGAAGCAATCTTGTCTATCTCATCGATGAAGATGATTCCCATCTCCTGTGTCCTCTCCCTTGCTTCGTCGATGGCCTTGTCTGTATCGACAATCTTGTCCATCTCCTCTTCCCTAATCACTTCCCTTGCCCTTTTTACTGTAATCTTACGGGTATGGTTTGCACTTCCGTCAAAGAGGGATGAGAGGGAACTCATCGCATTCTGGAGATCTTCCATCGAGCCGCCGCCCATTATGTTGATGTTCGTCCTGACGGGGACGACCATCTGCACTTCCCTGTCCTCCATGAGTCCGCTTCTGAGCATCTCACGGATCTTTTCCTTGGCCTCCAAGGCCTTCTCATCGTTCTCATTTGCCTTGACGGACGGAAGAAGGAGATCAAGAAGCCTGTTCTCGACATTTACCTCAACTTCGCTTTCCCTGCTCTTTGCCATCTCTTCCCTTACCATCGATACTGCAGCACCCATAAGGTCCTTTACCATCGATTCGCAGTCTCTTCCCACGTACCCGACTTCAGAGTACTTTGTGGCTTCGACCTTTATGAAAGGGGCATTGGCAAGTTTGGCAATTCTTCTGGCAATTTCCGTCTTACCGACTCCTGTAGGTCCTATCATAAGGATGTTCTTCGGAGAAACCTCGTCCCTGAGTTCGGGAGCCAGTCTCTTTCTTCTCACCCTGTTACGGATGGCAACTGCAATTGTCCTTTTTGCATCATCCTGTCCGATTACATACTTGTCGAGGGCACGGACAATCTCCTTCGGTGTCATATTGTCAAGATTCTTGTATTCCAATGCTTCCATCATCATTTTCCTTTCTTTTCGCATACTTCCACAATTATGTTGTGGTTGGTGAATATACAGATGTCACCGGCAATGTTAATTGCCTTCCTGGCAATGTCCTCAGCGGAGAGGTCGGCACCGCTGTCCAGGTAAGCCAGGGCTGCAGAGCGCGCATAATTGCCACCGCTTCCGATAGCAAGCACATCTGTCTCCGGCTCGATTACATCTCCCACCCCGTCAATCATCAGCATTATATCACCATCGGTGGCAAGGAGCATAGCCTCGAGGTTCCTCAACTGCTTGTCTGTCCTCCATGCCTTTGCAAGTTCAACGGATGCCCTTACAAGGTCCCCGTTATACTCATTGAGCTTTTTCTCAAGAAGTTCGTAAAGTGTGAATGCGTCGGCTGTCGTCCCGGCAAACCCGATTGCTATCCTGTCATTGTAGATTCTCCTGACCTTGCGGGCATTGCCCTTCAGGACTACCGACTCTCCCTGGGTGACCTGTCCGTCACCTGCAATGGCAACCTTACCGTCTTTCTTTACAGCTACTATCGTTGTTCCCATCAGTTTCATCATATGTTTCCTTTGCATGCGGATGCGACTGATTATATACATTTCTCAGTCTTGCCTTCGATACATGCGTATAGATTTGCGTTGTCGAGATGCTCTCGTGCCCCAGAAGTTCCTGCACAAACCTTATGTCTGCTCCGCGGTCCAGATAGTGGGTTGCAAAGCTGTGACGGAGGGTATGCGGCGTGAACTCCTTCTGCCAGGAGAGTTTTTCCCTGTACACATCAAAAATAATATGAGCAGACGAATTCGGCAAACGGAAACCTCTCTCCCCTATGAAGAGAGCAGTCTCCTGTGGATTCTTCTTCTCAATAAGGTAGGCCTCCCGCTGCGGAAGATATACCTCTCTGAACTCCCTCACCATGTTCCTGCTGAGGAAGAGATATCTCTCCTTATTTCCCTTTCCGGTTATCCTGATTCGTCTCTCGTCCCACTCTATGTCGCCTACATTGACACTGAGTGCCTCACTGATTCTCGCTCCAGTCCCGTAGAGAAAAAGAAAGAGAAAATGGTCACGCTCATCGAGGAATGTCTTCCTCTCCACACTCAACAGTTCTGCTACCTCCTCCTCTGTCAGGACAGAGGGAAGCCTTGTCTCACTCCGTCTGAGTGAAATCCCGTCAAAGGGGTTGAGTGTGACGTACCCGTCCTTCAGGAGGTATTGGAAGAAGGTGCGGGAGGATGTGAGCTTACGTAGTATACTCCTCTCACTGTACTTCTTTCTCATCTCCCGAACATATTCCCTGCTGTCATCGGACGAGAAGTCTGAAAAAGGTATGCTTCTGGAGAGAGCATACTCCTCCAGTTCCTCCAGGTCCGTGCGGTAGGATGTGACGGTATTGTCGCTGAGCCTCCTGACTTTCTCTATGTATGTCAGAAAGAGGTCAATGTATTCTCTGTTTTCCATTTCTCTATATCCTCATTATACTGAATCGCCGGCCCTCTGTTCCATACTTTCCCCCTTCATCGGGGTAAGCAACAGCATGAGGGGAAGAAAGGAAAGATGAGAATGAGTCAACAGCCTCAGCTCCTTCTCTGAGAAGCCCCCTGATGGCAGGAGACGTGAGTGCAGGGCGTAATACACATACGCTCTTTCCCATGTCGAGTGCATCAGGGACGAAAGAAGGAAGTCTCCTTCCGGAGTGTGAACAAATCACAATCCCGTCAGCAAAAGAGGCGGCAATATACCTGACCCCATCAAGTGCCTCATAGGAAAAGGTGGCCCTGTTCTCGACTATGCTGACAGTTCCCCCGTCTGTGACAAGTGCGCGGCTCAGCGTCGAACGTCTCACATTATCGAGTCCTCTCGGAACAAACGAAAAGAGAGAGCCTCTTGGAATCTCAAGAAAAGCTTTCTCGACTCCACGTGAAAGGTAGAGTTCAGGCATGTAGAGGACGTTGTAGCCGTTCTCTATAGCCTCAAGTGTACTGATGTAGACACTCTCAAGCACCCTGCTGTCACTGCACTTTCCGTAGTAGAAGAAGACAGTCTTTCCACGGGGGAGAGAGCCGATGTAATTAAGTGTAATTCCGTTAAAATCTGATTTAAAAATTTCTCTCACACTATATATAACGGGTTTAGTGGGACTTTTTGTCAAAAAAATCGTCAAGAGAAGAGAATTTATCGTAATTTTCGAGTAATGAGGAGGTATCGAGGTTGGTGTAAATCTGGGTTGTCTTTATGTCGCTGTGGCCGAGCATCTCCTGAACAGAGCGAATATCGGCACCATGTTTGAGCATGTGGGTGGCAAATGAATGGCGGAGCGTGTGGATTGTCGCATCAAGGCCCAGGGCATCAGTCACCGCATGGAACCTGAGATGGGCTGCCTGCCGGGTAAGTCTCCCACCACGCCTGTTGAGAAAGAGAGCCTTCTCCTTCATGTTTTTCCGAGAGAGGAGTTTAGGCCTGACATTCTCAAGGTACATATCGAGGGCATTCACGGCAATGTCACCGAGAAAGACTATACGTTCCTTGTTCCTCTTTCCGATTACGGAAAGGGACTTCTCATCCTTCCTGTACGATGAGACATCAAGAGAGACTGCCTCACTTATTCTCATTCCCGAAGAGTAGATAAGTTCAAACAGCGCATAGTCCCTCTCTCCGAGTTCATCCTCTGTAAAGGTAGCCATGATCTCATCAATCTCACTCTCACTTATAGTCCGGGGTAAATGTATGCCGTCCTTCGGTTTCTGGACCTGCTTTGCGGGATTGGTGTCTGTTATGTGCTCGAGAATCAGGAACCTGTAGAAGGTGCGGAGGGACGATAGTATCTTTGATACCGTCCGCCCTGTCACACCCTCCTCGTCCTCTCTCTTCGAGACATACTTCTCAATAAGGGAGGGAGTGCACGCTTCAACGCTTACCCCCTCCTCCCGGAGGAATAAAAGAAAGAGAGAGGCCTCATGTGTGTAAACCTCTCTCGTCTTCTCGCTGAGACGGAATGAATAGACAATGCTGTCTGAAAAGAGATTCAAAAGATCCTTTTCAGCCTGTACGAGAGATGTGTCACTCGTCGTCATCATTCCTCATTCTCAATATTGAAGGAGTTGTATAATCATTGCTTCCGCCCTGTCTCGAGGAAAGCTGGTTCTTGAGATCCGTCCATCTGTTGATGTTGATAACACCGGATTGAGGAGCCTGCGAAGCGGGTTTCACTTCGCTTTCCTTCTTCGGTTCCTCCTGAGAAGGAACACTCTCTGTCCTGGGCTTTGCACCGAAGATCTCAGCAGAATTGGCACCTGTCGGTACTGACCTTCTCTCGAAGCCTGTTGCTACGACAGTTACCCTGATTCTCTCGCCCAATGCGGGGTTATAAGACTGGCCGGCAGTGATAAGAGCCTCTTCATCGACGTTCTTTGTGATAAGCTCGACAACATCCTGGTACTCCTGGAGGGTGAGGTTCTCACCACCAGCAATATTGACAAGGACAGCCTTTGCACCTTCAATGTTTGCATTCTCGAGAAGAGGATTGTTGATTGACTGCTTGGCAGCCTCAATTGCCCTGTCGGTTCCCTCTCCGAACCCGAGTCCGATGAGTGCATCACCCTTCCCCTTCATGACTGTCTTGACGTCTGCAAAGTCGATGTTGATTTCACCCGGCTCTGTTATGAGGTCACTTATTCCCTGGACAGCCTGGAGAAGAGCAGAGTCTGCAAGAAGGAATGCCTTCTTGATGGGAGTATTCTGCTCAACAACATTCAAGAGGTGCTGGTTCGGGATTATGATGAGCGTGTCGACACTCTTTCTCAGTTTCTCTATCCCCTGCTCGGCAAGCTGCAGCTTCTTCTTTCCCTCGAAGCTGAATGGAGTTGTTACAACTGCAACCGTCAGGGCATTGCATCCCTTGGCTATCTCCGCAACAACTGCAGCGGCGCCCGTACCTGTTCCACCCCCCATACCGGCGGTGATGAAGACCATGTCGGAATCTTCGATTTCCTTCTTGATCTCTTCCTTGCTCTCAAGTGCAGCCTTCTCCCCGATTTCAGGCTGTCCGCCTGCACCGAGACCTCCCGTAAGTTCCTTTCCGATAGCTATACGGGTCTGTGCATTGGAGCGCTGGAGAGCCTGCACATCTGTATTGAGTGCAATGAAGCTGACCTTCTTCAGTCCGTTTGCAATCATTCTGTTGACAGCATTGCCGCCACCGCCACCGACTCCTATGACCTTGATGATTGTAGGAGTAGTCTGTTCGCCACTTGTTGTGTCTTCAATATCAAATAAGTTAAAGCTCATACTTTACCTCAAAATAATTTACC
>CAVIAZ010000003.1:0-60464 GCA_963640795.1 bacterium
GGTGACCATAGAGAAGTGGAAATACCCGTTCCCATCCCGAACACGGAAGTAAAACGCTTCATCTCCGATGGTACTGGAGTTTGTCTCCGGGAGAGTAGGTAGTCGCCTGTTTTTTTTTATTGATAAAAATCGAGTTTTTAATCACTCTTTATGCTACAATCTTCTTATGGCTTTGATTTCCTTTTTTAAACCATCATTATTCCGTAAAGATATGGATGCCGTTCTTCAGACAATGGTAGATGAGAAGATTGGCCCCGGAGAGAAGAAAAAGGCCTACGTGAGATTATTCTCAGAGTATGCTTCACATAAGGATGGAATAGCACTAAGAAGTTATATAGATGCAATAGTCATTGCATTCCATACTTTAGGTCTTTCCTCTGGTGATACTGTAGCTCTTTCTGTCTTTACACCTCTTGTTTACCTTGAAGCAATGAAGAGACTTTCTCTTAATCCTTATATCGTCGATGTTGACGATGAGATGATGCCATCTTTCATATCGATCAGAGATAATCTTGAAAGTGAGAAAATAAAGGCTATGGTTCTTTTCCTTCCTATGGGAAATATCCCGTCGGACGGTAATAAGTATACTGAACTTGGAATCCCGGTTATTGAGGATATAACGCAGTCTGTCGGGTCAACATTAGGAGATATAAAGCCGGGTAGAACGGGGAATATTGTCATAGCCAGCACAGAGGAAGACTCTCTTGTCTCGACTGCGGGGGGTGCAATTCTCCTCTGTGACAATGAAGAGATGATTGAAAGCATGAAAAAGGAAGTTAACCCGTATATAGAGCTTCCCGATATGAACGCTGCTCTTGGAATAGTTCAGCTTGGAAAGCTCCAGTCTGTAGTCGACAGGAGAAATTCTATTTACAGAATATATTCAGACGAAGCCAGGAGAAAGAACAGAGTTAAGGTCTTCGGTATGCCGAATATTGAATTCAGGACAAACGGATACGGCTTCAGCTGCATCTCCCAGGACAGACCTGATGAAGTTGTTGAACTATGCAAGAAATATCAGGTGACAGTGCGTAAGACTTTCTCAAAGGCCATCGGAAGCAGGTACCAGGAGAGGTATGACAGGTTCCCTGTGGCATTTCCATATCTTTCACGAGCAGTCAGTTTTCCTCTCTATCCTTTTCTTTCGAATGCAGAGATACAGACAATACAGAAGGTGATAGGAATTTTGAGGTAGGTATGAAGAAGGGTATTAATAGAGCGGTTATCATAACTCCGATAATCAAGGAGGAGAGCAGGAAGGTCTCTGAGGAGATAGAGGAGTATCTTTCCTCCATCGGGATAGAATGCAAAACAATATTCATAGAGTCCACTGAGGGGACAATGGTCCTTGAAAAAGATATTGATCTTGTTGTTGCCCTTGGAGGTGACGGAACTGTACTCTATTGTGCCCGGGCAGCAAGAAAGACCGGAGCAGTAATACTTCCGATAAACCTTGGGACTTTCGGCTATATTACAGAGATAGAGACAGGAGAGTGGAAGGAAGCATTCAACCTTTACAGGGAGAATGGCAGGAATTATTCCAACAGACTTATGCTCAAGGTTGATGTTTACAGGAAGGGAAGGAGAGTTTTTGAGAGTTATGCACTTAATGAGGCTGTGATATGTTCCTCGGGGATAGCTAAGGTTGTAAGCCTCAAACTCGATATCGACGATACTTTCGCCGGAAATTTCCGTTCTGACGGAATGATTGTGGCGACCCCTACAGGATCTACGGGGTATTCACTTGCCTCTGGAGGACCGATTCTCGATTGTGATATAAAAGCACTTGTAATTACGCCTATCTGTCCTTTTGCACTTTCAAACAGACCACTTGTAACTGGCGACAAGACAAT
Source organism: bacterium (assembly GCA_963640795.1). Taxonomy (GTDB): domain Bacteria; phylum Spirochaetota; class Spirochaetia; order Sphaerochaetales; family Sphaerochaetaceae; genus Ornithospirochaeta. Next base: position 1,854 of record CAVIAZ010000003.1, read on the forward strand.
TATGCTTGAGGTCAGGGAAAAACAGAGAACTGACATTTGCCTTACTGTCGACGGACAGTTATATTTTGAACTTGAGGAAAAGGATAAGATTGTATGCAGAATGAGTGGAAAAGGCATAAAACTCATCCATTCTTCAAAACGTAATTTCACTGAAGTCATCAGAGAAAAACTTCACTGGTCCGGGGAGATGGGACATGATAGAGTCACTTCATGTAAGTAACTATGTATTAATAGATAATCTTGATTTGAATTTTACTTCCGGTCTCAATGCAATCACGGGTGAGACTGGATCCGGCAAGTCTATTCTTCTGGGAGCACTGTCACTGCTGCTTGGAGCCAGGGGAGACAGGGAGGATATAAGAAAGGGAAAGGACCGGGCTGAGGTTTCCGGTGTCTTCTATACTTCTTCCCCACTTGTGAGAGAATGGTGCGAGAATCATGACATACCTATTGAAGATAATACTCTTATAATAAGGCGGATACTCAAGGCAGAAGGCCGGAGTCTTTATACAGTAAACGGCTGCCCTGTGACTATGAAGGATGGAGAGGAGCTTGGAGAACTCCTTGTTGATTTCTCCTCCCAGCATGCTCATCATTCCCTGATGAAGAAGGATGTCCTGAGAACTCTTGTTGATGATTACTCCAAAACAGGAGAACTTCTCTCGTCATATAGGGAAAGCTACAGAGAGATGATCCAGGCAAAGAAGAACCTTGAGGAGACAAAAAGAATTATTGAGTCCGGCCGTGAAGAGGCTGACTATATGTCATATTGTGCCGATGAGATAGAAAAGGCGGCGCTTGTTCCGGGAGAAGAGGAAGAACTCAGGGATAAATTGAAGAAAGAATCAAACAGCGCTTTTCTTGTTGAGACTGTTTCCTCATCCGTCGGGGACCTCAAAAGTGCATCGGGACTTCTCGGACAGTCTTCTTCTCTCCTTGATAAGGCTTTGAAGAAGGATGAGTCTCTCTCTGATCTTCAATCCCGCCTTGAGAGCTCAATCATCGAGATAGATGACATATGCTCAACGCTGAGGGATTATACCTCCTCTCTTACGTTTTCTGATGGAGAGATTGAGGAGATGAACGCACGTCTTAGCATTATACAGCGCATACGGAGAAGGTATGGCGGGAGTGTTGAGAGTGCCCTTGAGACTCTTGCTGATTACAGAAATAAGCTTAGCCTGATTTCTGACAGCTCCGATAAGCTTGCAAAGCTTGAAAAGGAAGTTAGACTTTATACAGAGCAGGCAGAGGCTAAGGCGGATGAATTGAGCCGGATGCGTAAAAAAGGTGCGATAGGATTTTCAAAAGAAATTGAGTCTACACTCCATAAACTTGGCATGGAGAATGCTGTCTTTACAATAGAGGTTGAAAAAGGTGAACTTACTCCGTTTGGGAGAGACAGGATAGAATTTCTGATCCAGGCGAATAAGGGCGAAAAGACCAGCCCTATACAGAATGCTGCATCGGGAGGGGAACTCAGCCGTATAATGCTTGCAATCAAGGCTTCCGGTAATACAGATGGAGGTATTGAAACACTTCTCTTTGATGAGATTGACTCAGGACTGGGCGGTGTTGTCGCATCATTTGTTGGACAAGAGCTCAGGGAACTCAGCAAAAAGAGCCAGGTAATTACAATCACACACCTGAGCCAGATAGCAGGGAAGGCGGATTCTCACTTCCTGGTTGAGAAGGCCGATACAGGCGAGAGGACTGTGAGCACAATCAGAAACATTGAAGGGGAAGAGAGAGTCAGGGAGATAGCACGTCTTCTCTCAGGGGATACCAGCGCGATTTCACTAGAGCATGCCCGTTCTCTTCTCTCAGAAGTTGACAGTTGATTTTTCCTTTGTAGCCACTGCGGTGGTGCACGTAAGATGCCAAGTAGTATAAATACAGGAATAATTTCTTATATTACAAGAGGATGGTCTTTTTATAAATTAACAAGATACAACCTGGACAGTAAAACAGCCTGGAATTGTACTTCGTTGACTAAAAGGCCTTTTTTTTAATAAAGTTATCTCGGAGAGAATAGAAAGATGGTGCTTGTAAATCTTGAGTCATTATCTACTTCCGAACTCAGAAATCTTGCTGAGCAGGAGTGTATAGAAGACTTCACAGATATGGACAGGGAAGACCTCATATTGAGTCTTAATGAAAAATATGAGGATGAGAACTCGAATTTTGATTCTGAAGAGAACAATATAGCCAAGACAGTGAATGTCAGGAATGTGAGCAGTCTTTCCGACAATGCAAATCATTCTGAGTATGTGACAGGGTTACCCGGCATCGAGGAGCTTCCAGACTCCTATGAAGAGACATCAATTCATTTTCTTTATAAGAATCCTGACTGGGGTTATTGCTTCTGGTCAATCTCGTCGCTGGACGCGACTGCAATAGAAGAGAAGAAAGGGTCAGTCGTGCTTGTTGTGACTATGGTCGGTACCGACGGTAAGAAAGAGACTTATGATATCCTGGTCAGTGATGATGACAGGACATGGAATATAGGATTCTCCCATGATGCAGTGGAGTGCTTTGTATCTCTTTTTGTTGAGTATCCTGACGGAAAAAGGGAACTTCTTGTCCAGTCCGGGACTATATCTCTTCCGCGGTCCTATTGGCTCGGACATCCCGGTGAGATGAAGGAGAATGACACTCTTTTCAAAGTTTATCTCTCTCTTATTACGACAAAGACGGGAGAAGTAATCAATAACAGGATTGTCCAGAATATAATTAAGGAATACAGAGAGGAGGATGCAAAATGAACACCATCAACCTTATCCTCCATGCACACCAGCCGTATGTGAGACACCTTGAGTATGAAAAGTTCCTCGAAGAGGACTGGCTTTATGAATCTCTTAATGAGACATATATCCCGCTTCTGAGGATGCTTTCAAGACTTCAGGAAGACAGAGTGAACTTCCGCCTTTCAATCTGTTTTTCTCCGACGCTTTCAACTATGCTTACCGACACAGCTCTCCAGGAGAGGTTCGTGGCGTACATGAACCGCCACATAGAGCTGGGTGAGAAGGAAGTGAAGAGGACCGAAACAGAGGACAGAGAGTGTCATGTACTTGCCCAGCATTACCTGAATGAGACCAAAAGAAACCTTGATGTATATGAAGCATTTAACCGCAATATACTCATTGGATTCAGAAAATTCAGTGACCTTGGACTTGTGGAACTTGTGAGTTCTGCCGCCACACATGCGTTCCTCCCTCTTTTCAAGGACTATCCGAAGGCAGTCAATGCACAGATAGCTGTAGGAATCAAGACACACAGGGAGATTTTCGGACGCTCCCCCAATGGATTCTGGCTACCCGAGGGAGGGTACTATCCGGGACTTGATGAGACTCTTAAAAAGTACGGAATAGAGTGGGTGCAATGTGCTTCCCAGAATCTTATATCATCACCGGATAAGTCACTTTACGGAGGCTATAGGCCTGTAAAGTTGCCTTCAGGTTTATATGCCTTCCCGGGAGACTGGGCACTCTCAAGCCTCATATGGTCTAACAAGACAGGCTATCCGTGTGATTCCGATTACAGGGAATTCTATCGTGATATCGGGTACTACCTCCCGATGGAGTATGTTGGACCGTATATGCATGAACCTTCACTCAGGGTTTTTACGGGATACAAGTACTACGCCATCACATCAAAGAGAGATGACAAGAATTTCTATTCACCTGAGAAGGCTGATGAGAAGGTATCTCTTCATGTCGAGAATTTCCTCTACAATATCAGGCGCAAGGGTGATTTCCTTGATGCATGTGGCATAAAGGATCATCTTTTCACACTTCCGTTTGATGCCGAACTCTTCGGACACAGATGGTATGAGGGTATATCGTTCCTGGAGAAGTTCTTGAGAAAGGTTGCCTCTGATCCTGAAAACTACTCAATGGACATTCCTTCATCTATTATCAATGACGGAAGTGCACGCTTTGATGAAATCAGGATAAACGAGTCCAGCTGGGGAAGACATGGTGGTGCTGACAATTGGCTCGATTCCTCCAACTCATCAATTTATCCTCATCTCTTCAAAGCAATTGAGAGGATGGATGAGCTTACAGAGCGCTTCCCTAACCAGGGAACACTCAAGAGAAGGTTTTTAAACCAGTCTTTGAGGGAGCTCTTGCTTGCAATGGCATCAGACTGGCCGAGCATCATTCATGACAATACCTCTGTCAGCTATGCAAAGAAGCGACTTGAGAACCATTTATGTTCATTCAATGTGGTCCATTCCTCGATGTGCAGGAACACCGTGAATACCGAGTGGCTTATCAACGCAGAGAAACGCAATGAGATATTCCCTAATATAGATTATACTGACTTTAAGGAATAAGTTGTTATAATGTAAATATATAAAGAGGAAGGATGAACGTATTCTTCCTCTTTTTCAGTTATTTGGAATAATTTTTAAAAAGTTGTTGACACTCTTCTTTGAAATACCTAACATACTAATGTTGTCTTGCGGCCGTGGTGGAATTGGTAGACACGCTAGCTTGAGGTGCTAGTGCTTTAACGGGCTTGGAGATTCGAGTTCTCTCGACCGCAAACTTTTTTTTATGGAGGATTAGCTCAGCGGGAGAGCGCCTGCCTTACAAGCAGGATGTCACAAGTTCAATCCTTGTATCCTCCACTTGAACCAGGTTAAGCCTGGTATTTTTTATCGACTATTTCCCTTTAATTTATTATCCTTATTGCTGAGGTGAACATGAAAGACGAATTCCTTACTCTTTATACCCTGACTTTTGTAATCTATGCTTTCATAGGATATATATGTGAAGTCATTTATTGCTCAATAGGGCAGCGTAAGCTTGTAAACCGAGGCTTCCTCTATGGGCCGTGGCTGCCGATTTACGGCTTCGGGGGACTTATAGTGAATATCTGTCTTATTCCCCTCAAGGCTTATCCGGTGCTTGTCTTTATCCTTGGGATGATCCTCACAAGCATAGTTGAGTATATTGGCTCCTGGGGGCTTGAGAAGATATTTTCCATAAAACTCTGGGATTATTCGAAACACTTTGCCAACATTAACGGAAGAGTATGCCTTTTGAACTCCACACTCTTCGGAATTATGAGCGTGTCACTGGTCTATCTGGTCCAGCCCTATATTACATTGCTTATTTCTGTTATCCCGGCTGTAGTACAGTATTATCTTGCGGACGTCTTGAGACTTCTCTTTGCTGTTGACCTGACGCTGTCTGTTATCAAGATGAGTGCATTCAAGAAGGCTCTCAGGGAGGCTGTCAATAAAGCCAGGGAGATTGAGTCCAGGGCTAAGCAATATGCCCTTGAAGGAAAGCTTGAGGCCCAGAAGGCTTATAAGGAAAGAATGGACGGAGAAGAAACAGAGCGCAAGAACAGGTTTGGTGTTCAGTATAGCCGTATTCTCAAGGCATTCCCGAGTGCAACTGCCGGCAGGAATGAATTGAAAGAGCAACTTACAAGGATGCAGAACTGGGCTGAGGAGAGAAAAGAAGCTGTTAAGGAATATAAGGAGAACCTCAGAAAAGTCAAAAGCGAGTACAAGGAGAAGGTCAGGGAGATAAATAGGGGTAAAGGAAGCAAGAATGACTGATTATATTTCTGTTTATGAGAGTGTCAGAGAGAAGAGTAAGGATGTTACTCTTCTGGCAGTGAGCAAGACTAAACCTATTGAAGATATCCTCTCGGCATACAAAGACGGAGCAAGACTCTTCGGGGAGAACCGTGTCCAGGAGATAGAAGCCAAATTCTCATTTAATCGTCCGGAGGGTATGAAGGTATTTCTTATCGGGCAGCTTCAGAGAAACAAAGTCAGAAAGGCTGTTGCTCTTGTTGACAGGATTGAGAGTGTGGACTCTGTCTTGCTACTTGAAAAGATAGATGAGGAAGCCGGAAGAATCGGGAAGGTGATGGACATCCTCTTTGAAGTCAATTCCTCAGGGGAGGAACAGAAATCGGGATTCAGGACGGAAGAGGAACTCTTTATTGCTGTTGAGAGAGTAAAGAGCCTCAATAATGTCAGACTTCTCGGACTTATGACAGTGGGGCCTCTCGGAAACGACAGGAAAAAGAATATAGAGGCATTTACATATACGAAGGCCCTCTATGATAAAATAAATAAAACATATCCACTCTCTGTTCTCTCTATGGGAATGAGTGGAGACTGGAAGGACGCAATCGACTCCGGCTCGACTGAAGTCAGAATCGGGAGCGCCATATTTGGAGAGAGAAAATAATGAAGAAAGCACTCATCATCCTCTTGATTGTATCATTAACACTTTCGTCCCTAGGGGCGGAGAGACTTACACATTCTTCTCTTAAGTATGAGTATGAGGAATATGAAGAGGAGGAGTTTCCCATTTGGTCAACTGAACTCAGAAGGGCCGAAACACTCTTCTTCGGTTCGTACGTATTCACAATCCCCATTGCGGGACTGGCTTTGACAGGACTCAAGAGTGTGGGGGCAGTCAGCGGAACGACGACGGAGTCTGATGCTATTATCACCCTATCTGTAGCATCAGGGCTTTCACTCTTTGTTGCCTCTCTTGACTGGGTAATAGGAAGAATTCAGAATTGAAGAAAGAATATGAGTATTCCTTCGTTTCTTCTCAAGAGGGAAGAATTGACAGGATTGCACCGCAATTGCTATCCATTCCGAGAAGTGTATTCTCACGTCCTTCCATGGAAATTACAATCAACGGAAAGAAGGGAAAGAAATCATCAGCTCTGAAGGAAGGGGACAGCGTTCATATCTCCTACACCGAGGAGATTTTTGAAGGACTGAAGAGTGAGAATATACCGCTCTGTGTTATTTATGAGGATGATGATATTCTTGTCATCAACAAGGCCCAGGGAATGACAGTCCACCCAGGAGCGGGAAGCAGTGACGGCACACTTGCCAATGCACTTCTGTATCTCTACGGTGATGATTTCTCAACATCCGATGATGATACACGCCCCGGTATTGTACACCGTCTCGACAAGGATACTTCCGGTGTTATGGTCATAGCCAAGACGAGAGATGCACACACAAAACTTTCAAAGGAATTTTCGGAGCATACAAACGAGAAATACTATTTAGCCATTGCGAAAGGATTCTTCTCGAAGAATGAGGATTATATATCGTCACGCATAGTACGTGACAGAAACAACCGTAAGCGCTATACGGTCACAGAGAATATGAGTGAGGGAAAGGATGCACTCACAAAATACAGGGTGCTATCTGAAAATCAGGAATATTCCCTCCTGAGGCTCCGTATATATACCGGACGCACCCATCAGATAAGAGTTCACCTCCTGTCTCTCGGACACCCGGTACTTGGGGATCCTGTTTATTCACGCCCTGACAGTAAGTACCGTGATGCCACCTTGATGCTTCACGCGGAGAAAATTGTCTTTACTCATCCCCGGACGGGCGAGAGAATGGTCTTCAGAGCGCCTCTCCCGGAACGTTTCACCTCCATAATGGAGAAGGAAGGATTACATCTCTGATGCGTTTTCATATTACAAAATCCATAAACAATCTCTATACGGCCCTCTCAGAAGATGGGCAGATTTACACACTCAGGATAAAAGGGAAGAAACTTAAAAACAGTGAGGGCGAATACAATCCCGTGGTCGTTGGCGACTATGTAGAGGCTGTACCTTACAGCCCGAATGAGGCCCTCATAACCTCTGTCGAGGAGAGACGGAGTAAGTTTGTGAGGTTTAACTTCAAGGAAGATGCCAACCAGACCATATGTGCCAACCAGGATTTGACAGCAATTGTCTTTTCTGCACTTTCCCCACCATTCAGACCACGCTTTGTAGACAGGGCCATCGCATGCACATTCAACTCTGAAATACTGCTTGTGCTCAACAAGATAGATTACGGTCTTACAGAGGACGAGAAGGAACGTTATGAACTTTATAAGAGTCTTGGGTACAGCTGTATAGCAACATCCACATTTGATGGTCAGGGCATAGAGAGACTCAGGAAAATGATCCAGGGAAAGACTGTATGTTTTGTGGGACAGAGCGGAGTCGGAAAGTCCAGCCTGATCAACGCCCTGACAGGAGGAAGCCTCAAGACAAATGAACTTTGCCAGAAGTACAACAGGGGACGCCATACAACCAACCACTCCATTATGCTTGAGGGGGACGGTTTTACGATAATCGACACTCCCGGTGTGAGGGAGATACAGGTTCCGCTGGAAGATGAGAGCCTTATAAGGGATTCCTTTGTGGAGTTCAGGAATCTTGATTGCCAATACCCCGACTGCCTGCATAAGGGTGAGGACGGGTGCGTGGTCCCGTCACTTCTTGAAAAAGGTCTGATTCATGAGGACAGGTACCTCAGCTACCTCAAGACGCTGGAGAGTGTGGCGTTGATCAGACCCCGCTATGAGAGAAGGAAGAAATGAGAGAGAGAACCATAAGAGATACAGAACTTGATATTATCCTGGAGAGTATAAGATCCCTCTCCCTCTCCGAGGAGGGGAAGGAGTATATAACGCCTGCCCTTGTCACAACAGAGAGTGACGTGCTTCAAAAACGATACGAGAGGATTGATGGTATAAAAAACAGGCTAGAGGATTCCCTGCCACTTGAGAAATTTCCTTCTCTGAAGAATGTGTTTGCCTTTGTAAAGGAGAGCCATCGTGATATAGAGGGAAGGGATATATATTCATGCGGGGAGTTTTTAAATTCACTCTTTCTTCTCTTGGAGTTTGACAACAAGACAGATTCAATCACTCCTGAATTGAAAGAGACAGCAGAAGATATACTCTTTTCTGTCGACTATGAGGGGGAAGTAAACCTGGAGCATCCACGCCTCAAGGCACTTATCAGAAAAAGGGACGAAATAAAGAGTGAGCGCTACCGCTTTTCAACCCAATATATCCAGGCCAACAGGGACATTGTACAGAATGAGAATCCTGTTTTCAGAAATGAGAGGGTTGTTATCCCAGTTTTCACGAAGAACAAGAAAAATGGTGAGTACTACATATCGGGAGAATCACAGTCGGGAAATACAACCTTTGTCGAACCATTCGGCCTTGTTGACCTTAACAACAGGGTAGTGCTGGCCGAGGAGGCGATAAGACAGGAGAAGATAAAAATTCTGCATGAACTCTCGGATAGGGTGAGGGAGATCATTCCGTTTCTTGAGAAGATGACAGATTATGTGACAGATTTCAACTTTCACTATGTTTTTGCCCTGTGGTCTAAGAGAAACAGATGCAACCACATTGAACGGGGGGACGAAGTGAGACTCATAAACGCTGTTCATCCGCTTCTTGGAGATAAGGCAGTTCCTATAAGTTTGAACATTCCGAAGGCGACTAAGGTGCTTGTGCTCTCGGGCGCAAATTGCGGGGGAAAGAGTGTGACGATGAAGACGCTCGCGCTATTGAGTCTTCTCAATCAGATTTCCACCTTCATCCCCGCATCCCAATTAAGCACTCTTCCGTACTTTGATGAGGTCTATACGGATATAGGAGACGGGCAGAGTATAGAGAACGAGGAGTCCACATTCTCATCCCATATGTCAAACATAGCATCAATAACGAGAAGCGTCACACCATCGTCGCTTGTCATCCTGGATGAACTTGGCTCTGGAACCGACCCTGCTGAGGGTGCTGCCCTCTCCCTCTCTATATTGAAACATCTCTCCGGGTGTTCTTATCTTACTGTATGTACTTCGCATTACAATCAGGTGAAAGCCTATGCATATACAGAGAACAATATGATGAATGCGAGTATGGAGTTCGACACAAAGACAAGTCTTCCGACATATAAGGTCCTGGAGGGAATCCCAGGGGACAGCCATGCCCTCAGCACGGCTAAACGTGCAGGAATGCCGTCTTTGATTATCGAGGAAGCGAAGAACAACATGTCGGGTGACAGTACTACCACAGCCGAGATAATCACATCACTATTATCGAAATCGAGGACGCTTGACAGGAAACTCTCCTCCCTCGATATAGAGAGACGCAATATTATAAGTGAGAAAAAAGCTCTTGAAGAGAAGGAGAATGAACTTAAAAAAGCACTTCTTGAAGCTGAGAAGGAAGGCTCAAGGGAGCTCTCGCTTTACATGAAGAAGACCCGCCGGGAACTGGAAAAACTAGTCATGGATGTTAAGACAGGAGAGCTTACAAAGGAAAAAACAAAGGCTGTCAGGACATTCATCAGCCGGATGGAGGAGAAGGAGAAGGAAGTCAGAGATGATATTTCCCTTAAAGAAGAAGAGAATGACGAGGAAGACAGGTCAAACACTTCTTCCTTTGCTCCGGGTGATGACGTCTTATGCGGAAGCAACAAGACAAGGGGGAGAATAGTTTCGCTTCCTGACGACAGGTCTGCTTCTGTCCTCTTTGAGAACGGTCTCAGGATGAATGTGAAGAAGAAGGATCTTGTTCACGCGAAGCCTGCTGTTATCAAGGCAGATGTGTCTCACTTCTCATCAGATGTGAAGAAGGCAAAGTTCACTCTTGATGTGAGGGGACTTACGCTTGAGGAGACAGAGCGGGTGCTTGACGATCAGATTGAGGCAGCAATACTGAGCGGTCTAAAGTCCTTCTCTGTAATCCATGGTTACGGGGATGGAATACTCCAGACAGGAGTGAGGGAGTATCTGAAGAAGTCAAAATATGTTGAATCTTTCCGGTTCGCCCTTCCGGAGGACGGAGGGATGGGAAAGACGTACGTTACTCTCTCTTAGGTTCGGGAAGTTCTGCGACAATAACGGATAGAAAGAGGATAATACATCCGATAAGTTCCCTTCCACTCATACGCTCGGATAGGATTAAAGCACCTCCGACAGCGGAGAAAACACTCTCGAGCGAAAGTATGAGAGTTGCCTCTGTCGGCGGTGTATACTTCTGCCCGATAATCTGTAGCGTGTAAGCAATACCGCAGGACCCTATTCCTCCGTAAAGTATGGGAACGATGGCTGACCTGACATTTTGTATTGTGTTGTTTTCAAAAAAGAGTGAAAGGATGAAAGCAATTGACCCTGCAAAGAAAAATTGCAATGCAGAGAGACTCACTCCGTCGTTTCGCTTACTCACCCTGTCGATGAACATTACGTGGAGTGAGAATAGAACAGCCGAGATAAAGACAAGTCCGTCCCCCCTGTTAATCCCGCTTCTACCATTTATTGAAAGAAGGAATGCCCCGAAGAGACCGGAAATGACACATAACCAGGTCTTTAGTGAATTTCTTTTACCGAAGAAGAGGGAAATAACGGGAACGATGAGAATATATAAAGATGTGATGAACCCGGCCTTCCCTGCCGTAGTATATTCAATCCCCTTCTGCTGGAAATAGGAGGCGCTGGCAAGAAGGATTCCACATATAAAAGCATCACCAAGGAGTTGGATAATCTCATCCTTTTTCTTTCTCCTTGTATTCTTTATAAGGAGAGGAAGAAGGACGATAAAACCCAGAAGCATTCTGAGACTGTTGTATCCGAGAGGCCCAAGAAGAGAACTTGCCTGGCTTTGTGAGACAAAGGCAAAGCCCCATATGACGGCTGTGAGAAGTAGTATAAGTGACGAATATATCTTTTTCATAATTTATGGGGAGAATAATAGGACAACAGGGGAAAAATGAGAATATACTGTTGATATGACAAAAGATGAAATACTCGATTTTCTTAAGAAGAACGAGCCGCATCCGCTCCATGATGCAGCACGAAACAACACGCTCTCAGATTTTATGAAAAAGGAAGAGAATGAGTCTTTTTCAGATATGCTGTTCCGCCTTATAAGGGAGAAGGGGGAGAGTGAAGTTGAAGTCTACAGGAAGGCCGGGATAACAGCCCAGCACTTTTCAAAGATCAGAAGCCGCAGCGATTATCAACCGACAAAAGATACAGTAATAGCACTTGCCCTTGCCTTGAAGCTTTCACTTCCCGAGACAAAGGACCTGATGAGGACAGCCGGTCTTGCGTTCACACATTCAAGCAAAAAAGACATGGTCATTGAGTATTACATAATCAACCATAATTGGGATATCTTCGCCATCAATGAAACACTCGATTCTCTCGGGCTCGAGATAATATAGCCGGAGAGGCTAACACAATACATCTGAAACAGTATACCTTCATTGTGGAGGTGAGAAATGATTTATACTCCGCTCACAATTAAAGCTCTCAAAATTTCCTTCTCTGCTCATAAGAACCAGGTCGACAAGGCCGGTGTTCCATACGTCTATCATCCATACGAAGTGGCTTCTCATATGGACGGGGAGTATGAGACAGTGGTGGCACTACTGCACGATACGGTGGAGGACACAGACATAACCCTCGCTTACTTGGAAAGAGAAGGATTCCCAAAAGATGTTACAGACGCAATTTCACTTCTTACACACGATAAGAATGTTCCTTACATGGAATATATTACGAAAATAAAGAGTAACGAAATTGCTGCAAAAGTCAAAATAGCTGACCTCAGGCATAATATGGACGTGACCCGCAATCCCGGGGAACCCAACACTAAACTTGAGCTGTACAGTAAAGCGCTCTCTTATCTTGAAAAAGCCACCCCGGACCAAAAGGGTAAAGTCCGGGGAAGCAAATAGGGAGATGATTCATGATGTAAGGAATCCCTTTTTAATTTAAAAAATCATATACTATAGAGCACGACCCCATGGATCCGTCCTTAGTACAAATCATTACGGCAGTGAAGCGACTAAAAGCGCTGAATACACTGCTTGCATCAAATGAATATGTTGTGACACCTGCAGCAGTCTCACTCATAAAGTAATCCTCTTCATACCACTGGATCTTTATATCGTCTGCGGTTATTCCGTCAGGAAGTAAATCATAGTTTACACTGAGCTTTGCTGTGCTTCCTTCCTTTACGGCACTCAACGTTCCTTCTATTGGAGCAGATACATTCGATGCGAGATTCATTCCTCCGGCGAGTGCAACAGAATCATTGAATGTTATTGTCTCTTTTAGAGTGTCTGTTGAGTTTGTTGTTCTTATGACTTCCACGTGCCCGATATATGGTGTTCCATCAACTGATTTCATTCTCAGCCTTGCTGTAAAGATATATGAGCCAGCAGGAAGTGTAGCCTTGTAAGTGGCTGTTCCTGTCCCTATGGTGAGGTTTGTGTCAGAGACAGTTGTTGTTTTGTTATTCTCGTCTGTTATGTCGAGAGTGAAGTATGGGGTTGTTGGATAACTTGATGGTGTCCAGTTGTAGGTAATCTCAACATATTGGGAACCGGTGAGCTCTTCGAGTGAGATTGTGACATCATTGTTGACTCCCCTGTAGAAAGAGTGAGAAGAGATAGTCTTTGTGGCAACAATTGTATCGTTACTTGTCTTGGCATCAACTTTGACGTTGTATTTACCTGGGACTATACCAGAGATTGTATACTTCTCCGAATCATTCTTTGTGAAATCGAATGTATATGTGACATCAGCTGCGCTTGTTGATGTGAGTGTGAAGGTGTATTTCGTGACCTTCACATACTCATCGCCGGAAGAAACAGTACGTGTCCTGTTGTTAGAAATTGAGAAACTTGCACTAGCAAGTCCGTTGCCTTCTCCTGCACAGGATGTGAGAAGGGTAGCAACTGCGAAAACCAATACGAATAAGCTGAAAATTACTTTTTTCATTTTTTTTCTCCTATACTCCTTTAGACAGAAAAAACGGTCGAAAATGTCATGATTTTCAGGCTTTGTTAAGTAAATTTTACATAAAACATTGAAGATTTTACAAAAGTCCCGGTTTTCTTTACAAAACAGAGGGGAAAACTATCTCCCTATCGAGCATATTGCAGAGTTCAAGATAGAAACTTTCTACCACTTTTTCCTCCTCCGGTCCGGTCGGCAAATCTGATTCGATGAGAAAGTTTGTGTTATGGATAAGAGAGACAAAATGCTTTGTGTTCCTTGCCTTCGGACTCAGGGATATATATCCCCCGAGTCTCTCTATCTCCCGTGCAGTCTCAAGACTTCCCGTGAAGGAGTGGAAGATGAACTTCTCTGGTTTAATGTCCCTGAGAATAGAAAGAGTGAGAGCTGTGTAGCCGACAGAGTGGACAGTGACAAGGGCGTTGTATTCTCTAGCTATCATAAGGCCTTTCTTGAAATTCTCTATCTGCTTTTCTTTCTCGGGAAAGCGTCTGTCGAGTCCTATCTCGCCGATGCCGTACCCGATGGCAGCATATTTCTCCAGTTCTTCTATATTCCCCTCCCGTCCGGGAAGCAACCCTGCAGCCCTATAGCGGAAGGGAGACAAAAAAACCGCCTCATCGGGTGATGAGGTGCATACATAGGCATTGTCTTTCGGTTTTCCTATATGGGCATGATAGTCGAACATGCCCATATACTAATCTTTTTGCTTATACTCCGCTAGAACCGTAGTTGGAGAGAACTCTTGCAGAAGGATCATTTACATTGCATCCTTCCCAGGATTTATTGGGCATCCAGAAGTCCGTGACCATTTCACTCTGTCCGGGATAATATTTTTCAAATATCTCCCTGTAGAGGAGGCTCTCCTTTGTGAATGGAGTTGCGTGGCTATATTTTCTTCTCTTCTCCTCAAACTCTTCATCCGTGTATGTGTTCTCAGCTTTCTCTTTGAGGTAATCAACCATGGAGTGACCGACTGCATCGCTGAAAGCAGCCTTCTCTCTGAAGAGGATGTCGTGTGGCAGGTAGTCACCTTCAAATGCTTTTCTAAGAAGGTATTTGCCCTTATTGTGTCTGTTCATCTTGAGTTCCGGGTTGATGCTCATCACGTACTTCACGAACTCGAGGTCTCCGAACGGAACTCTTGCTTCAAGGGAGTTCACGCTTATGCATCTGTCAGCCCTTAGCACGTCGTACATGTGTATCTCCCTTATTCTCTTCTCGGCTTCCTTCTGGAATTCCTCGCTGTTGGGTGCAAAGTCTGTATACTTGTAGCCGAAGAGTTCATCAGATATTTCCCCGGTAAGGATTACCCTTAAATCTGTATTCTCGTGGATATACTTACAAACCAGGTACATTCCCATACTTGCCCTGATTGTTGTTATGTCATAGGTGCCGAGAAGACATATGACCTTTTCAAGAGATGAGAGGACTTCATCCTTTGTCATTATGACTTCAGTGTGGTCTGTATGAAGGTAGTCAGCAGTCTCCTTTGCATATTTGAGGTCGATGGCATCACCCTCCATACCGATGGCGAATGTTTTTATCGGAGTCTTACTTCTCTTCTGTGCTATTGCACATACAAGAGATGAGTCGAGACCACCCGATAGGAGAAATCCGATCTTGGAGTCCGATACGAGTCTTTTCTCAACTCCCTTTATAAGGAGATCCTTAATTTTCCTCTCAGCCTCTTCCTCTGTATCATCGGAGACAGTATCAGCCTTCCATATTTCAGAGTATGGAGTAAACTTTCCGTCCATGTAGTAGTAGCCGGGAGGGAAGGGAAGGATCTTATCAACAAGACCTACCAGGTTTTTGGGTTCAGAAGCAAAGACGATGCTGCTTTCAAGAGTATAACCGTAGTAGAGAGGCCTGATTCCTATCGGGTCACGGGAAGCAACAAAGCTTGAAGTAAGGGAGTCATAGATTACAAGGGCATACTCGGCATCCAGCATAGAGAACATCTTCTCCCTGTATTCCTTCCATAGGGGAAGTAGAATCTCACAGTCAGAAGATGATTTGAATGAGTAGCCTCTCTTTTCAAGGTCTCTCTTCATCTTCTCGAAGCCGTATATTTCCCCGTTGCAAATCACAGCATCACCATCGAGTGTGAACGGCTGCATGCCGCTCTCTCCGTGTCCCATGATGGAGAGCCGGTGAAAGCCCATAAGACCTTCACCTTTCTCTATAATCCTTGTTGAATCAGGTCCGCGTGAGAGCGTCCTGTTGAAATGACTTATAAAATCCTTTTCCTTAATATCTTTTCGTGTTGTCGCCATTATTGAGCACATAGATTACCTCACAGAGAAGAGCAGGTCGCCGTAAGTCGGAACCGGCCAGTATGCACGTGATACGAGAGTCTCGCTCTCGTCGACATTAGCTCTGAGAGCTGTCATTCTCGGGATAATCTCGTCCCTTACAAATTCAGCTTTCACCTTCTCTTCGCCCAGATTCTTTTCTTTGATGGAGCACTCCTCAAGTTCTTCAGTGACAGCACTTATCTTCTCAGTCAGACTCGAGAGTCTTGAAATCGTCTTCTTCTCGTATTCGCCCTCGAGGCCGAATGAACTCTTCTTTTCAAGTGTGGAAAGCAGAGATGAGGTAAAGCTGCTGATGGCAGGGAGGAAATCACGCTTTGTCATGTCGACCATAGTGTTGGCCTCAATCATTACGGTCTTGGCGTAGCTTTCAAGGGTAGCTTCCATACGAGAGAGGATTTCCTTCTCGCTGAAAATCTTGAGGGAGGTCAGAAGCTCAACGTTTTTCCTGTCCATGAGGTGGGGAATGCAGTCAGCAGTGGTGCGGTAGTTGCTGAGTCCTCTTCTCTTTGCCTCGTCAACCCATTCCTGCTCGTATCCGTTGCCGTTGAAGATGATTCTTCTGTGTTTGATAACAGTGTCACGGATGAGGTCATGGACATCCTTCTCGAAGTCGGAGCCTTTTTCAAGTGTCTCTGCAAACTCCTCGAGTACAGATGCGACTGCACTGTTGAGGTATGTGTTGATATCACTGATGGAAGCGGAAGAACCGAGCATTCTGAACTCGAACTTGTTGCCTGTGAATGCAAACGGACTCGTCCTGTTGCGGTCTGTAGTGTCTCTGAGGAACTTCGGGAGTACCTTGGCCCCGAGGAGCATTGTCTTCTTCTTTGTCCCGCTGTAAAGTTCGTTGTTCTCGATGGATTCGATGATGCCTTCAAGCTCATCACCAAGGAAGATTGAGACAATTGCAGGAGGTGCCTCGTTAGCTCCAAGACGATGGTCGTTGGAGGCACTTGCAACACTGATACGCAAAAGATCCTGGTATTCATCCACTGCCTTTATAACAGCAACAAGGAAGAGAAGGAACTGTGCGTTCTCGTACGGAGTTTCGCCCGGAGAAAGAAGGTTGATACCCGTGTTGGTCTGTAGAGACCAGTTGTTGTGCTTACCTGAGCCGTTTACCCCGTTGAACGGCTTTTCGTGTAATAAGCATACAAGGTCATGTCTTTCAGCCACCTTCTGCATAAGTTCCATAGTGAGCTGGTTATGGTCAGTTGCAATGTTTGTGGTTGTATAGATGGGGGCCATCTCATGCTGGGATGGAGCAACTTCATTGTGCTCTGTCTTCGAGAGAATCCCATGCTTCCAGAGCTCTTCATTGAGGTCTTCCATGTACCTCATTACTCTTGGTTTGATAGAACCGAAGTAGTGGTCGTCCATCTCCTGTCCTTTGGGGGATGATGAACCGAAGAGGGTACGTCCCGTATAGATGAGATCCTTACGCTTCAGGTAAAGAGACTTGTCGATAAGAAAGTATTCCTGCTCTGGCCCGACACTTGTCTTTACGCTTTTTACATCAGTGTTGCCGAAGAGCTTGAGAATCCTCAATGACGCCTTGTTGATAGCTTCCATACTCCTTAAAAGGGGAGTCTTCTTGTCGAGGGCCTCTCCTTTGTATGAACAGAAAGCAGTAGGGATACAAAGAACCTTGTCCTTAATAAAGGCATATGAAGTCGGGTCCCATGCTGTATAGCCCCTTGCCTCGAAGGTTGCCCTCAGCCCGCCTGACGGGAAGGATGAGGCATCAGGCTCACCCTTGATGAGTTCCTTGCCGGAGAATTCCATCATAATCCTTCCGTCAGGAGAAGGAGTTATGAAGGAGTCGTGCTTCTCAGCTGTAAAGCCGGTGAGAGGCTGGAACCAATGCGTGAAATGGGTTGCGCCGTTACTGACAGCCCAGTTCTTCATGGCCTCCGCCACAGCATTTGCACAGTCAGGATTGAGTTCTTTCCCTTCATCGATAGTAGCCTTGAGCGAAGCATAGACTTTCTGCGGGAGCACAGCCTTCATTGTTTTGTCATCAAAGACAAGGGAACCGAAAGTATTAGTGACGCTATCCATTTTCTTTTCCTCCAGATAACTAAAAAAAATGGGCAATGATTTCTCAGATTTCTCCAAGACGTCATTGCCTTAATTGCCAAAAACAATAGTTTCTTTTCTCCACTTAAGTCAATAAGAAAAGAGAAAAAAGTTGAATAAATTATAAGGTGAGATTTGTATTTATATTTAGGATAAAGAGTTGGATAAGTAAAAAAGACTATTTTATGTATATCCTTCTGAAACCTTCCGGGGTATATGAATAGTCCATGTCCTCAATGGTAGTAAGAACATGCGTAATCCTAACTCCATGGAATGTGGAGACAGTAAGGCCGTCATACCTTCCCATAAGTTTCAAATCTCCGCTTATGCTTTTACGGCAGTAAACCAGAAAAACAGACTCTGTGATCTTTTTCTCTTCCATCAGCATAAAGAGTGCAGCTGTGAATGAAGGAGCGGGAATTATATCTTCAATATAAATCTTCGGACTTTTGAGTATGCAAATTATGTTGTAGTTATAGTTCATGCGATAATACTACTTTCTTCACCAGGTCAGATTGTGACCTTGTTGATAAGATTTTTAATGGAAATCAATGATTTTTCTTCTTTTCCCAAGGTAATGTTTCTCCATATAATGGCGCTATGAAGAAAACGGCTCTTTTTGTTCTTCTTGTTTTGGTTGCTTTCACACTCAATGCATCAATGAGTGTAGAAGCCTCAATAGGGTCGAGCAATATATGTACAGATGAAGAAGACGCACTGTTCTTTGATGCTGGTTTTGATCTTGACGCCTGGACTTTTTATATAGGCTGGAGAGGTGATGATAATCTCTCTGCATCTGCAACCTGGACAGGCTCTACCGGGATAATCAATCACCAGGGAGATCTATTCTCCAGGTTCATATTCGGTTATGGTGGCTTTACCGGTATAAGCTACATGGGTATTTTGAATCTTAATTACAGTGGATTTTACTTCAACCTGGGGGGAGGTGCTGAAGGGGCATTGTCTTATTCTATTTACACAAAGACTCCACTCTTTATCCTGAGCCCCCAATACCGCATCCGGCTCGGCTACAGAGGGGACTATTACCATGTATCACTATTTCTGGAGAACAATTACCGCTATGAGAGGGAATGGAATGCAAAGAGCAGTGCGGGGATAGACCTTGAGTTTGCACTCTCTTCATCCGATTTTCTAACACTAGACCTCTCATTTACTTCTGCTGAGGTATTGATGGATCCCTACCGTGTCCTCTATGCATACCGCATGAGGGCAGGTTACAGGAGGGTACTATGAAAAAACTTATTCTCTTTCTTTTATTTACTATTTTACTAGTCTCGTGTTCCATTCCTCTCCTGAAACCATATAACTTTGTCTCAAATCCATTTACGGATAAAATCTGGATAAGCAAAGAAGAGACCGACACAATAAATTTCTGCGTCATAGCTGACAGCCACTTCGGGAGAAAGAACACTTCAACTTATAACGAAAACTATTACAGCTATCTTGAAGAGAATTCCGTTCCATTCGTCCTCCACCTTGGTGATTTCACCGACACCGGTGTAATAACAGAAGAAGATGAGGAATTTGTAAGTAAGGTAAAGTCCCTGACAACTCTTAAGCGTATGTTCATTACTCTCGGTAACCATGACAGACATACCTATGACTCAAGATGGGACGGTAGTGACGAAACATATACTTCTGCCGCATGCTACTACTATGGCACCAGGGACGGTAGACCACTTTTGGCCATCTACAAGATTGACACTTCTTCCGACACAATAGGCTGGAAGCAGTTTGAACACCTTGAAGAGGCTCTCGAAAAAGAAACTGCCGTCTACAGGATAATAGTCACGCATGAGAATGTTGCCATAGGAAACAGACTCAGTCCCACTATGGTCATCTTCGGCCTCTCTAGTGATGAATGCAACAGGCTCTATGCATTGATGGAGAAGTACAATGTCGGGCTGATTCTTTCAGGCCATAATCACATTGGAAACATAGAGTACCACCTGAGTGACACAATCGGGGAGCTCAACCTTGCCGCATACCACAGGAAGGTGACAAAGCCTGTGCAATATGAAAGCATGGGGTATTGGTATGGCTTCACTCTCACCGGTGACGGAGAAGCGAGAGTAGACGGGTACTATGCCGAGACAGGGGAGAAGGACACGACATTCCACTTCAGCCTCCCTGAGAATTGAGAAAAACGCTTTTTTCTTAATAATTATTCTGTAAATGACTTGTCCATAATAAGTAAATGATTAAAATATCCGATTGGTATTTTAATTAGAGGATAATATTATGGACACAATTCTGATTACTCTCTCCCTTTCTATGATAGCAGGGCTTTTGATGAGCAGATTAGCCAAATTCGTGAATCTCCCGGCAGTTACAGCATATCTTGTGGCCGGATTACTTATAGGACCGTATTTCATCGGAAGACTCGGTATCCCGGGAGTCGGGTTTAACACGCTCTCTGCTGTCTCTTCTTTCGATATCATAAGCCAGACAGCACTCGGCTTCATTGCTTTTGCGATAGGTAATGAGTTCAGGCTCAAGGACCTTGAGAGCATGGGACGCGCTGCCATCACAGTTGGTATTCTCCAGGCAGTCATTACAACTGTCATAGTTGACATAGCACTTGTTGCACTCCATTTCATTGCACCAAGTGTGCTTTCTCTCTCGTCTGCAATCACACTTGGTGCAATTGCGGCTGCAACAGCGCCGGCTGCAACACTCATGGTTGTAAGACAATACAAGGCAGAGGGACCTCTTACAAAACTTCTGCTGATGGTTGTTGCTATTGACGATGCTGTCGGCCTTGTCCTCTTCTCTGTCTCTTTCGGTATTGCATCGGCACTTGAGACAGGAACAGCAAGTATTGTGACAATTCTTGTAGAACCACTATTGGAAATAGGTCTATCTTTCGTCCTTGGAGGAATAGCAGGTTACCTCTTGAATATGCTTGAGCGTTTCTTCCACTCCCGCAGCAAGCGTCTTGCCCTTGCCGTTGCATTTGTCCTCTTTGCTGTTGGATTCTCATCAAAGGAATTCAATATAGGAGGAGTTGTGACACTCAGATTCTCACTTCTTCTTGTCTGTATGATTACAGGAACAGTGTTTTGCAATATATGTGAGACAAGCCAGGAACTTATGGACAGGGTTGAGAGATGGACGGCACCTCTTAACATGCTGTTCTTCGTCCTCAGCGGAGCCGAACTCAATCTTTCAATATTGATGAATCCGACAGTACTCCTTATTGGTGTTGTCTTCATCCTCTTCAGGTCGTTCGGTAAGATCAGCGGAGCATATCTCTCCTGCAGGATGGAACATACAAGCGAGACTATCCAGAAGCACCTTGGAATAACACTCCTTCCCCAGGCTGGAGTTGCACTCGGGATGGCGCTGACGGCTGCCAATCTCTCGGATGGTGCTATAGTGAGAAGT
Source organism: bacterium (assembly GCA_963640795.1). Classification (GTDB taxonomy): domain Bacteria; phylum Spirochaetota; class Spirochaetia; order Sphaerochaetales; family Sphaerochaetaceae; genus Ornithospirochaeta. Next base: position 23,280 of record CAVIAZ010000003.1, read on the forward strand.
GTTGTCCTCTTTGCTGTTCTTGTCTATGAACTTATAGGCCCGACACTCACAAAGAGAAGCCTTACTCTTGCTGGCGAAATCAAACCGGAAGGAAGAAAATCATCAAGAACCGTAAACAGTGCTGACGAAAAAGACGCTTTTACAGTAAAATAGCGTATGCCGTACACAACACAGGATTTACGAATAGAGAACATAAGGAGTATAAGGAGTCCGGAGGAACTGGCCTCCCTTTACCCTTTGCTCGAGGAAGATAAAAAGAAGATATGTGCTTTCCGGGAAAGTGTGAGAGGCATAATCACAGGTTCGGACAGGCGTATGCTTGCTATCGTGGGGCCGTGTTCTATACATGATCCGGAGGCTGCAATTGAATATGCAGGGAAACTGAAGACGCTCTCCGACAGGGTTTCTGACGAGTTTTTCGTTGTTATGCGGACTTACTTCGAAAAGCCCCGTACAGCCCTGGGCTGGAAAGGGCTTATTACAGACCCGTACATGAATGAGACCTACGATATAGACAGGGGGCTGGAGATATGCCGGCGTCTTCTTCTGGAAATTACCCGTATAGGACTTCCCGTAGGCTGTGAGTGCCTTGACCCGATAGTCCCCCAGTACACAGATGAGCTTATGAGCTGGTCGAGTATAGGGGCACGAACGACAGAGAGTCAGACTCATAGGGCGATATCATCAGGACTCTCTGTTCCGGTAGGGTTCAAGAACTCCACATCCGGAGATTACAGTGCGGCAATAAATGCTGCTAGAAGTGCAATGGCCGGTGCTGCATTCATTGGAGTCCAGCGTAATGGTGAGATAGCCCGTTATATGACGAAAGGTAATCCGTACACACATATAATCCTTCGCGGTGGTGTGCACGGTCCCAACTATCATGAGAACGATGTTGAGGCGGCAGAGAGTGACATGCTGAAAGCGGGACTTGAGCCCAGGATTGTCATCGACTGCTCACATGCCAACTCCAATAAGGATTACACAAGGCAGAAGCGGGTACTTAGAAGTATTGTTGACCAGAAGGTGTGGGGAAATACGTCCATAAAAGGATTTATGCTTGAAAGCAACCTCTTTGAAGGTAACCAGAAAATTCCATCAGACCTTAAGGACCTTAAATACGGAGTCTCCGTAACGGATCCCTGTATAGGATGGGATGAGACGGAGAGAATAGTGGAGCATGCCGCATCTATTATCCGGGAGAGCAGAAAAAGGGGGAATGAGGATATACTATGAGTAAGGCCGTTATACTTCTTGCAGATGGGTTTGAGGAGTGTGAGGCACTCTGTGTCTGTGACGTGCTCAGACGTGGGGGAGTCGATACGTATCTTTGTGGTGTTAATGGAGAGACAGTAACTTCGTCTCATGGTGTGAAAATCATTTGTGACACTGTCCTTTCAGACAAGACTTTGGATGAAGACTGGAATCTTGTATTTCTTCCCGGAGGAATGCCGGGAGCAGAGAATCTTGAGAAGAGCGCAAAGGTGAATACTCTCATAAAGAGGACTGACGAAAGAGTGAAGATTGTCTCTGCAATATGTGCATCCCCTGCAGTCGTACTGGGACCGGCAGGACTTCTTGAGGGTAGGAAGGCAACCTGTTACCCCGGGTGTGAAAGCTATTACCCGGACTACAACTTCAGCAGGGAAGGGGTAGTTGTGAGCGGGAATGTCGTGACTGCAAAGAGTGCTGGATATGCATTTGACCTCGGGCTTGTCCTTTTGAAAATGCTTAAGGATGAGGAGACTTCAGAGAGAGTGAAAGAATCAATCTATTATAAAGAAGGAGAAACATTATGAGTCAGTTTCCTAATGGTTATAAACCGGTGATGGATTTACATGAGACAGAAAGAGCCATTAAGGCAGTGAAGGACACATTTGAAAAGGAGTTGAGTTCTGCTCTCCGCCTCAGACGTGTCACAAGTCCGATCTTTGTTGCTGCCGGATCGGGAATTAACGACGACCTCAATGGAATTGAGAGGCCGGTCTCTTTCCCCGTGAAGAACCTCGGTGAAAAGAAGATGGAGATAGTACAGTCTCTTGCGAAGTGGAAGAGAATGACACTTGCTGACCTCAAGTACCCGGTATCTCTCGGGCTTTATACCGATATGAACGCCCTCAGACCCGATGATGACATAGATGCCATCCACTCCATATATGTTGACCAGTGGGACTGGGAGAAGGTTATGGGAGAGGGAGAGAGGAACCTTGATTACCTGAAGGAGACGGTAAAGACCATCTACGGAGCCCTCAAGAGAACGGCATTTACAGTTGAGGAACTCTACCCCTGTCTCAAGGACTACCTTCCGGAAGATATAACATTCATTCATACCGAGGACCTTAGAGAAGAGTATCCGGAACTCAGACCCGAGGAGAGAGAGCGTGAGGCTGCAAGAAAGTACGGGGCAATCTTCCTCATCGGAATAGGTTACGGTAATCCCCCACACTCAGGACGTGCCCCCGACTACGACGACTGGTCGACAGAGACAACCTCGGGCCACCATGGTCTCAATGGCGATATTATAGTCTACGACAGGGTACGTGACTCCAGCCTTGAACTCTCCAGCATGGGGATAAGGGTGAACAAGGAGGCCCTCTTGAGACAGCTTGAGATACGCAGAACCGAGGAGAGAAAGAATCTCTATTGGCATAAGAGACTCCTTAATGGAGAATTTCCACAGACAATAGGTGGCGGAATCGGGCAGAGCAGGCTCTGCATGTTCCTCCTCCAGAAGGCCCACATAGGAGAAGTCCAGGCATCTGTGTGGCCGGAAGAGACTTACAGGGAAGCAAGAGAGCACAACACTCATCTCTTCTGAGACAAATAAGAAAACTAAGAAAGACGATAGAGGAGAGGCGAAATTCTCTCCTCTCTTTCGAGTATTTGGGATCGATTTCTCAGAAATTGAAAATAAAGAACTATTCAGTAAGGTGAATTCCGTGCCAGGTTTGTTGATTTCTCCTTTTGAAATCAATATAAACGATGAAGGTGGTTATATCCCTACATATAGCGAAATAAATATCATTCATCAAAAAGACAGAAAACCATATACGGGGGATATTTTACTAAGTTTTCTTCTTTTGAATAATTCTTGGGATGAATTATTATACCATTTTCTATCCTATTCCTGAACTTCTCCATAAATCTGTTCAACGAGACGGTTGAATATCTTGCTGAGGATTTTACTTCAACAGGATATATCTTGAAATTTGTCTTACTCTCATTGGAAAGCAGAAAATCTACCTCAATATCATTGTGCTTACTTTCAGAATTGTAATGGGTGTAATAGAAGAGTTTTCGTCCTCCTGCAACAATCATCTGTGCAATAGCATTCTCATAAAACATTCCCTCATTAATGGAGAGTTTGTCGTTAAGAATCTCTCTGTAAAGTTCATTGCTCATCAGTTCATTTTCGCTGAATGTCAGACTGACAAGAAGGCCAGTATCTACAAGATATGGTTTTACAGCACTTTCATTAAGGTTTAGGGAAAAACCGACAGCAGGATCATTGCATTTGTAGCAAAGATTACAAAGCATCGCATCACCAAGCCAGAAAAGGGGATCATCGTAAAGGGAAAAAGAACCACCATGCTCAATATTGCTTATAATAAGTTTTTTTTCGTGAGATGAAAGTATTGATGGAATATAATCAAATACTGCAGAAACTCTGCTCCTGTATCTTCTTGCTGCTTTTTTTATATCATCACGATACATGTCAAGAATCATCCTCTTTGCTTTGTCTGCGACATCGAAACTTCTCTTAGACTCTATATATGCTACAACGCTCTGTGGCATTCCCCCTACGAGAAGGTATTCCCTGAAAAGACGCATTGCTTTTTTATGGAAGCTGTCTTCAAGAGGTGTTGATTCTCTGGAGCATTTACGAATGTACTCGGAAAGCATCTCTTCTCCCATTGCCCAGAGAAACTCCTCAAAATCAAGAGGATTCATTTTTAGCTTTTTTTCTTCAGACGGAATAGTTATATTTTCTACACTCTCTTTTATAGATATCAATGAACCTGTAACAAGATAATCGTATCTTCCATCCTCAACAAGGTATTTTGTGGCTTCCCTTGCACGAGGAAATTTCTGTACTTCATCAAAGATAATCAATGATTCCCGTTCATATAAACGTACTCCTGTTTCTACAGATAAATCTTGAAAAAGAACATCGAGATTATTAAGATTAGTCTCTAAGCTTTCTCGAATTTTTAAATTTGGATCTTTAGCAAAATCTATAAGGATATAAGATCGATACTCTCTTTTTCCGAAAGCTTCAACTACTGTACTTTTTCCAACCCTTCGTACTCCTTCGATAAGCAGAGAAGTTTTGCCTTTATCATTTTCTTTCCATTCGAGAAGTTTGTTGTAAATCTTTCGTTTAAGTTCCATTAAAATAATTCCTTATAAGCAACAAATATAGATATAATACGCAAGTAAATTTTATTAAAACTTCTTATAAAACGCAACTAAATAACCGTATTAAAATTAGATAATACGCAACTATAGATTTAATTAGTCAGGTTTTTGCATGCATAATTTGATCCAATAATTGTTGCTAGTTGATTTTCCGCCGAAAATAACTGACATCTTCATTCCTCTTGGTGTAGAATTTGAGTGGAGGATTAATGAATGCCGGTTCCAACATATGATAAGTTCTATCCGTTCATCGTAAGATTTCTCAGTGACGGGAAGGAACACAGAAAAGATGACCTCAGGGAGTATTGTGCTTCATCATTGAAATTATCTGAGGAAGAGAGATATGAGACTCTCGGGAAGAGCGGGCAGACTGTCCTCGACAACCGTATGAGTTGGGGAATTGCATACCTCAAGAAAGCGGGGCTCCTTGAGGCTCCTGAACGTGGTGTCTACAGGCTGACTCCTTCCGGGATTGAGGCATACAAGTCCGGACCGGACAATATCACAAACGAGTACTTGAAGAAGTTCCAGAGTTTCATTGACTTCACTGCTCTCAAAAAGGATAAGAATCTGACAGAAGAGAATGGAAAGAATAAAGTTAGTGAGGGGGACAGAGAGGAGGATGTGACTCCTGATGATATGGTCCTGGAAGGAATGACCATTATAAACAGGAATCTCTCTGGTGACCTTCTTGACGAAGTCCTGAAGATGGATCCTTACCGCTTTGAGTATCTTGTGGTACAGCTTCTCGTGAAGATGGGATACGGGGAACTCGAACTCAGTAATGCCACACAGAGATCACGCGATGAGGGAATTGATGGTATTGTGACTGCAGACCGCTTCGGACTCGATACAGTCTATGTACAGGCCAAGAGGTGGGAGCCGGGTAATAATGTGGGACTACATGAGATACAGCAATTTCATAGCGCGCTTATAAAGAACGGTGGGACCAAGGGGGTATTCATTACCACTTCATCTTTCTCCTCTCCTGCTAAGTCCTATGTCCATGATCTCCAGGGACACGGTCAGAAGATTGTCCTTGTTGACGGCAATATGCTGATGGACCTCATGATTGAGTTCAACCTTGGTGTTACTGTGACAAAGGTATATGAGATCAAGAGAATAGACAGCGACTTCTTCAACCAGGAATGATGGGTAGCTGCTATCCAGTTAATTCCAGGAGAGGATTTGTGGCGAATCTTTGTGTTGGTTTTGTTTGGTTTTCAGTGCTTCTTGCTTAATGATAGATGGCAAAGTAAAATTGTTAAAAGATATAGATGAGGTGAAGAATGAAGAGTGTCAATTTTCCATTGGGCAGGTCAGAATTCAAAGATATAAGGGAAAAGGATCTTTTCTATATCGATAAGACACAGTTAATTGAAGACCTATACAATAATGACGGCACAAAGGTATTTCTGTTCACCCGTCCACGTCGCTTTGGAAAGACTCTCACAATGAGTATGCTCGCATCATTCTTTAATATCAGAGAAGACAGTAAAGATATTTTCGACGGACTCCAGATAAGCAAGAATAAAGAGATCTGTGATAAATGGATGAACAGTTTTCCGACTGTCTTTATATCATTCAAGAATGTTGATGGTCTTGACTATACGAGTGCATTTGATGAATTGAAAAACATAGTTTTCAATCTATATTGCAATCACAGCTATCTTCTCTCAAGCGCCAAGGTTGATGACGTCTACAAGGAGAGATTTAACACAATATATAAAGGTAATCCGACACTTTCAGAAGTGAAGGGGGCCCTGTCTCTTCTTGTTCATATGCTAAATGCCTACTACGATAGGAAGGTAATTCTTCTCATAGATGAATACGATGTTCCGATGGCCAAGGCAAGCGAAAAGGGATATTACCCTGAAATGCTTGATGTGATGAAAGCAATGCTTAACGTGCTCAAGGATAATGATTATCTTGAGTTTGCTGTAGTCACGGGATGCCTGAGGATAGCAAAGGAAAGTATCTTCACGGGATTGAATAACTTATACTCCAACACTATAACAAGTACAGCATTCAGCGCTTATTTTGGCTTCACACCGGATGAGGTAGAGAATACATTCAGGGAACTTGAAGTAGAGGATAAGCTGCCTATTACAAGGGAATGGTATGACGGGTACCGCTTCGGAAAGAGTGAAATCTATTCACCATGGGATGTAATCTCATACTTGAACGACCTCAAGAGTGACAGTGATGCCAGACCTAAGAACTATTGGGCAAATACAAGCGGGAATGCAATAATCTCGTCTTTCTTTATACGTGGAAGCAAAAGACTTTCGAATGACCTTGATACACTTCTTTCTGGAGGATATATCATAAAGAATTTGGATGAAAATATTACATATGATTACCTTCATTCCACTGAAGAGAACCTCTGGAGCATCCTCTTTATGACAGGCTACCTTACAACAGTAAAGGATGATGAATTACGATACCCTCTTTCTTGCGATAAGGTTGGTATGAAAATCCCGAACAGGGAAATTATGTCTATCTTCTCCTCGTCTCTTACCTCCTGGATTAAAGAAGAGACAAGAAAGGATGATCTCTGTGGACTTGAAGATGCGCTGTGGAAGGGGGATGCCGAGGCGCTGGGGTTCGAGATGACGAGGATTCTCAATAAGACAATCAGTTATCATGATTTGTATCATGAATATGTATATCACGTATTCTTTGATGGTGTATTTGCAGGACTCGGATATGACACGGAGTCGAACAGAGAATATGGAATGGGTAGACCGGACATTGTAGTATATGACAACTATAGGATGAGAGTTGCGGTATTTGAGATAAAAGGAATCAACGAAACACTTACTAAAGCAGCAAAGCAGATAGATAAGAGAAAGTATAAAGATGGATTCATGGATTATAAGACAGTCATCACTTATGGTATAAGGTTTTCCGGTAAAGGTGCCGAGGTTATCCTGAAAGACAGGATAGAGCGCTGAGATTACTGAAAAAAGAAAGACAGATATCCCCCGGTGTTGTTTTCCCGGGGGATAAGTCATGTTATGCCTTCTTGATTATTGTCTTATAGAATTCCACACCTTTAGGAAGAGAATCTACGAACATGTTCTCATTGAGGCCGTGGATGGACTCAAGCTGCTGTTTGTCTATATAGATTGGAGCAAATCGGAGGGCATTATCTGTAAGTGGAGCATAGAAATAGGCGTCCGTACCACCTGTCATTATGTATGGGGTCGGGACTACTCCAGGATAGACTTCAGAGAGGGTCTCTTCAACCAGTCTGAACGGCTCCGCCTTGAAGTCCACGCTCTTCTGCGGCTCCTTGCATCCCGAGAAATCTGCCTCAAGATCGTACTTCTTCAGGTAAGGAGCAAGAATTTTCTTTGTCTCCTCGACTCCCTGGTGCTGTATAAACCTTGTGTTTATATTCACCCATGCCCTCTCGGGAAGCACATTCTTTCCTTCAGATCCTCCGCACATCGTGAATGCCATCGTTGTCCTCACCATAGCAGCTGCTTTTGCTGAAACTGCCGGAAGCACCTTGGAAAGAAGACCCTTAAGAGCCTTTGAGTGTCTCATTGCAAATCCAAGTGTGCCGGATGTGTATTTCCCCAACCTTGAGAACATCTCAATAAGGGTAGGGCTGAATTCAACCTTGTTCGGGTTGTTTTTCTCTATATCGCAGATGAATGCGGCAAGACGTGCTATCGGGGTGTTCTTCCCTGGGGCTGAAGCGTGTCCGCCGTTGGAAGTGGCACTTACTACTATGTTTCCCGTTCCTTTCTCTACAGTCCCAATCATAGCAAAACGTCCCTTAACTCCGGGCATGGGTTCATCAACAATCATTCCACCTTCATCCATCAGGAACATCAGGTGTACACCTTTATCGAGCAGGTATTTTACTGTCTTCGGTGCTCCGTCACCCTGAACCTCCTCTGTTGAAGAGGATGCGATGTAAACATCCCCTGAGGGAGTGTATCCCTCTTCAAGGAGTTCCTCCACACTCTGAAAGATACACATCAGAGCTCCCTTTGTGTCGACAGTACCACGTCCCCAGACTCTTCCGTCCTTTATGTTTCCGCTGAATGGAGGTTCCTTCCAGTCCCCGGATGCCGGTACGACATCCTGATGGCTCATGAAGAGAACAGGTTCTCTCTTTCCCTCACCGGGCCAGCGGATGAGGAGGGAGGAGTCTATGTAATTTACTTCAAGTTTTCCAAAGACAAGAGGAAAGAGCTCCCTCAGTGTCTCGTGGAATCTGTCAAACTTCTCTGTATTGGCAACTCCCGGGGAAGATACTGTCTCCACCTGGATCATCTTTGAGAGTACTTCTGCGTAATACTTTGCTTCTTTCATTTTGTTTTCTCCTCCAGCATTCCTTTCTTATACATGAACCAGCTCAATGCTATGCTCATGGCACCGACTACAATCATCATTGTAGTTGTCTGGCTTATCAGTGACGGGACAAATATACAGAGTAATGTCATAAAGAGCACAGGAATTGCCGTCAGCTTCCAGCTCTTTGAGAAATACTGGCATCCAAGTGCTCCGAAGAGGGCGGGAAGAAGGTTGTCGAATGCCGGCTTGAGTGTTGGGTCATTGAGTATCGGGGTGAGGGGAATCAGAAGCAGAACCCCGACAAAGATAACAAGCATTGTCACAAGGGAGGATGTTGCAACTGAAAGGGTGGTTATTATTGAATCCTCCTTTGTGCCTGCACTTGTCCCTGCTATCTCACGTGCAGAGTAGGCACAGGGTAGCTTCATATTGATGATGTTCCCGGTGATGAACGAGAGATATGATGCTCCTGCACCAAGAATCGGGACATAAATCAGAAATTCCACAATACATATCGGAAGATATGTCGCACCGACACGGAGGATTCCGGAGAGCCAGCCTTTCCAGTTGATGGAAGTGTTGAGAATGAGTGAGAAGAGGAACGGGACTGCAAATAAAAGTCCGAGTCCAATCGAGTTCATAATTATACCGCTTCTGTGAACGGATTTCTCAAAGTCTTCATAATCAAAGTTGTCCATACCGTCCTCCTTATCCGAAAATTGCAGCAGATGCCATTGCAATGAGCATTGCAAGTGAAAGAGAGAAGTTCTCAAGCCATTTATGTCCCTTCTCCTCAAGTATCATGCATATCTTCATGACAACTCCTGCAATAAGTGCAGTTCTCAGTGGCGTGAATGATATTCCCCTTGCAGTCTGGGCTATATAGGAGCCGATGAATGTTCCGCAGAAACCAATAAACATGCTGATCATTGCCCAGTCAGAGAAACTCTTTCCCTTTTTCTCTCCCTCCGGCTTAGATTTGTTCAGAAGTTTATTACACTTCCTGCTGTACCATGGGCAGAGGAAGATTGTACATAATACTCCCCAGCATATTCCCGTTGTCATGACAGCGAGTATTGTTACAAGACTCTCTGCATTGAGAACGGCTGAGTTCAGTTCTATCCCCATCCCCTGTGCTGCGGCCTCAGCTGCGATAGCCTCGTATGAGAGATTGCCGACAACACTCAATCTCAGCCAGGCTGTCGGGACTCCGAGGCTCCCCGAGAGTGCGATGACACCCAGGAGGATTGACACTGCAGGAAGAACAGTGAAGAGGGCGGAGGACGTTATACTCTTCTTGAGTACTGTCCTGTCCATCCCTATTTTGATTCCGGCACGGTAGAATTTGACAATAAAATAGAGACATCCCAATGCAATGAACATGAGCACGCCTCCGACCACCAGATAAAGCGGTGAGGAATTGGCAAGAGTCAAGTAATCCATATTCTCTCCTATAATTTGGGTAAGTATATTTGGGAAGTGTTGATTCTACAAGTAGTAACGGAAAAATAGATGAAAGAGGTAATAGTTATTACGGGGAAGTTCGGTTACAATGTTGAACAAAAGAAAAAGGAGAATAAGATGAAACTGATTGTTACAGAAGACTATGCTTCAATGAGCCTCAAAGGCGCAGAAATCATCAAAGATATGATAAAGAATAACCCGAAGATGGTGCTCGGGCTTGCAACAGGGAGTACACCTGTAGGAATGTACAGTGAACTTATCAAAATGAATAAAAATGGGGAGATATCATTCAGGGATATCACAACAGTAAACCTTGACGAGTATTATCCGATTAACCCCGGCAATGACCAGTCCTACCGATACTTCATGAATGAGAATCTCTTTGACCATGTTGACATAAAGAAGGAGAACACACATCTCCTCAATGGTGAGGCTGAAGATACAGAGAAAGAGTGTTCTGATTATGAGGCTTTGATTGAGTCTCTCGGCGGAATTGACCTGCAGGTCCTTGGAATAGGGCGTAACGGACACATCGGGTTCAATGAGCCGGCTCCCACACTCTATCCGCATACACACAAGACGGATCTCACAGAGAATACAATTGCTGCAAACAGCCGTTTCTTTGCCTCTTCCGATCTTGTTCCGCGCCATGCTCTCACAATGGGTATGGGAACTATCCTCAATGCGGGAAAAATAATCATCCTTGCTTCCGGTAAGGACAAGAGGGATGCTGTGAAGAGAATGCTCAGCAATACAATTGACACAATGTGCCCAGCAACTCTTCTCTCCCTGCACAGGGATGTTACTGTAATCGTGACGGAGGATACCCTCTGATATGATTCTTTCCAATTGCCGTATAGTATTGAGTGACAGAATTATTGAAAACGGTTCCCTGATAATTGAAAACGGGAAGATAAAAGATATTCTTCCCGGTTCCTTTACTTCTCCCGACATTGACCTTGGTGGTAAGATTGTCGCTCCGGGCTGTGTTGACCTCCATACCCACGGCTCCGGCGGGTATGACTTCATGGATGGGGACGAGGAGGCAATCCATGGTGCTGCAAGGGGGCTTGCAAAGTATGGGACGACATGTGCGCTTGCAACAACCCTCACATCATCCAATGACGAACTCTTTTCGTTCTTCGATAACTTCGAGAGAGTAAAAGCTGAGAGAGGAAAGGACGAGGCAAGACTTCCCGGTGCTCATCTTGAAGGTCCGTATTTCAACTTCGACATGAAGGGGGCGCAGGACCCGAGGTATATAAGAAACCCTCAGAAAGATGACTATATGGAAATAATGAGAAGGTCTCATGGAAATATAGTGAGATGGTCTGTCGCTCCAGAACTGGAAGGTGCGATGGACTTCATCAAATATGTCTCCGATAGTGGAATCATCGTATCGGGTGGACACACGAAGGCAGATTTTGAGACTGTCGGGAAAGCTGTAGAGAACGGCATGACAATGCTGACCCATTATTATTCGGCAATGTCGAGTATGAGGAAGGAGCGGAGCTGGAAGATTCTCGGTGTGACTGAGGCCGGTCTCTACTTTGATAATCTTACAGTAGAACTCATTTCTGACGGATGTCATCTCCCTCAGGACCTGTTGAAGCTTATATTCAAACTCAAGCCACACGATAAGATTATTGCGATATCTGACAGCATGAGGGGGGCTGGGTTCTCCAGCGGGAAGTCTATACTGGGACCGAAGAACAACGGTACTGCTGTTGTCATAAAGGATGGTGTTGCATATCTTGATGATCTCAGTTGTTTTGCAGGTTCCATCGCTACAGGCATAAGACTTGTAAGGACGCTGAGGACTCTTGTCGGTCTCGACTGGGCCGAGATTTTTAAAGTGACATCTCTCCAGCCTGCCAGGCTGATAGGAATGGACGATAAGATTGGATCGATTGAAAAGGGAAAGGAAGCAGATTTCATTGTTTTAGATGATGAGTGCAACCTTGACAGTGTCTACATTGCCGGTGTGAAGGTGGAGTAATATGCTTTTATTCGATATTCTCGACAAACTAGAAAACTACACGAAGGTCATCCCCCACATGGACAGGGTCATAGATGTGATGGATCATTCCAAGCCTTATGAGGATGACATAGGGGAGTATGAGTGCGGGGACGGTGTGAAGTACGTTGTCTCTGCCCACCTCTCGTCAGAGGAAGGATTTCCAGGGGAAAAATTCCCCGGGCATACCGTTCTTGAAATCTGTCTTGAAGGTGATGAGATAGTCTCGGTTTCAGGTTCCGTGTTCCGTCTCTCTCCGGGAAGGTTTCTTGTCTATGACGGGGGTGGACAAATAAAGAGAGGAATCGCTTCCTCTCTTCCAGTTGCATTCAAGACAGTAAGGTTCATCCTATAGAATCTTATGTAGTGCTATATCATAGACATAGACTGAATAGGGAGGAATGTCTTCCGTTCCTTCCTCCATGCCGGAAAGTTCTGGAGGGATGAATGCACGGATTGCTTCACCTGTGTGCATGCTTGTAATAGCACTCTGGAGTCCGTTATTGAGGTCTATGAGGTGGATTTCTACGCCATAGTCTGCATCTGTATATTCCAGTTCCCCTGTCTCATACGAAAGCACGTATTCATTGTAGTCCATAAGAACCCTGTCATATTGCGTGGGGGAATTTCCTATTATCTCGTCACTGTCAAGGAGTAAAATCTGGACACCGTTTTCCAGTGTTGTTACGCCTTCCTCTTTTCCGTTTCTCTCAAAGAAGAGGGCTGCATTCTCTCTATTGGAGAGTTCGGTCTCCTCTATCTCCCTGTAGTACTCATTATTGAGATACTCAATGTAAAGATTCACTGCATTCTGTATTTCATCACCTGTGAGTGGAGAGGAATCAGAATAGAGTGTATCGAGAACACCCTCAAGAAATGAAAGGATATCTATCTCGATACCAGCTGAAATGTTGTCTCTTACTATATTGAAGGAAAGTGCATAGCTGAATGCCTCTATTTCATCCTCCGGAGCAGAGAGTTTCAGGAGCTCTTCAACTGTATAGGGCCTCTTTCCTGAGATGGAGAAAACACCGTCTCCGGAATGACTGTAGAGGATATCTCTGATTTCAATGAGACTGTAGAACCTTGAGGAGGAAGTCTTCTCTGATGCATCGTACATCCCAAGTGCAAAGTAGGGGCCGGAGATTGAGTAACCCGTAGCTTTTATCTCTTCAGTGAGCCTGACAGCATAAGCATAGTTGAAATTGCTTATTATCGAATCCTCTCCCCTTACAATAGGGGTGAAGCTTTTCTCGGCAGTCTCTTCTTCTCCTTCCAGTATAACAGGAGCTTCTATTTCAGAAGCTGGAATTGTCACATCAAGGGACTTCTCTGTTGTCGAACAGGAGAAGAGAAGTAGAGTGAAAATCAGGATAAGAGTCAATTTACGCATTCTGACCTCCAAAAAAATTCCCCCTTATTGTATCACAAGAGGGAAACAAATGGTGAAAAGGCTTAATTTTTCTTTTCAAGAATTGCCTTGATATCTCTCAAGAGGATTACAGATTCCTTCTTTCTTGCTTCCTCTTCATCTCTCCTGGCAGCTTCCACAGCCTTCTGCTCTTCTGCTTTCCTAGCTTCCTCTTCAGCAGCCTTTGCCTTTGCTGCCTCTTCTTCGGCATGTGTTCCTTCTCTGAGCTTGTTGACTCCCTTTATAATCAGAAAGAGCACAAAGGCTGTCAGGAGGAACTGGATGATTGTCTGGATGAGAACTCCGTAGCGAATTGCAACTTCACCAGCTGTCTCCGTCGCAGGGACAAGGACAACCCTCAAATCAGCAAAGTCAATCTTGCCGATGAGTAATCCTATAACCGGGTTTATTATATCCTGAACAACAGAAGTAACTATCGAAGTGAATGCACCGCCGACAACAATACCGACAGCCATGTCGAGAACATTGCCACGCATGACGAATGTCTTGAATTCTGAAAAGAATGTTGATTTTTTACCTTTAGCCATAATCTTCTCCTTATGAGGGAGAGTTTAATTCGAATATGCCATTTTGTTAATAAGAGGGGGCATAAAAAAGAGGTAAACCGAAGTCTACCTCTCGTGGTTTATGTTTACCTCTAATTTTCAGCTGTCTCAATACCCTTAAGGTTGATGCGGAAGATAAGAAGTGAGTTGGGCTCGATTGTGCTTGCTCCGCTCTCTCCATAACCGTAGTCGGGGTGAATGTAGACATAGCACTCCTGGCCGACCTGCATGTTGGTCACAGCTTCGACGAATCCCGGAATGAGGGATGAGAGTGCAAAGGAAATGTCTTCGCCACTGTCTACGACCGTACCGTCAAGGAGAGTAAGTTCATAGTCTACGATGACAGTGTCTGTTTCAACAGGTGTCGCACCGAGTTCCTCGTCAGACGAGATTATCTCGAGAAGGTCTCCGCTCGGGAGAACGATTATTCCCTCTTTCTCTTTATTGGCTTCGAGATACTCTTCAGCTTCCTTGAGATTCTCTTCTTTGAGTGTGTTCAGGTATTCCTCATACTCTTCATTGAGTTTCTGTGAATACTCGTTCATGACACTTTCCATTTCCTCTTCTGTCATGATAAGAGGCTCTTCAAGATAGAGTGCCTCGGCTGCTCCCTGGAGGAACTCGTCGAGTGTAATTTCAATTCCATTCATCCAGTAAATCTGGACGGCATACATCATTGCATAGGAGTATGAGAACTGCCCGAGAAGTGTGTCTGGGGTGGTGAGAGAGTCAAGATCTTCCCTTGAAAGAAGTGCTCCCACTTCGCCTGTAAGACCTGCATTATAGTAGTTGGAAATGTAATCATTGACATATGATTCCATATCTTCAGGATTGATCAGGTAGCTGCCTGAGAAATAGTTATAGCCGTCAATGATTCCCTTGAGCCAGTAGGATCCTTCGATTGAGACATTCTGATGGAGAAGGGAATGGGTAATCATATAGCCGTAGGCATAGCTGAAACGTGATTCCAGGCTGGATGTGTCTACTGTGCCGTAATCGGGAACAAGCGGTCCGACAGAACTGGGTATGATGCCCTTTTCCTGGAGAGCGGGTATCTTCTCAGCAGCACCGGAAGCCATCACGGGAAGTGAGATGACAAGGGCTGCAATTAAAAAAGCCAATAAAAACTTTCTGCTGTGCATTTGTAATGCTCCTTTGTGTATTTGTTATAAATTTAATCATCTCACAGAGAGTGGTCAATTAAGATATTCTCCCTAGCGGTGTAGATTGGGTGTAGTTGGCTCTTTTTCACACTTGACGCTGTTCTTTCTTTTGTCTATTCTAAACGGGTTAATTAACAATTTAAGGAGAAAGACATGTCCAAAGCACATAGAGGAAGCGGCATAAGAGATCAGTTCAACAACGGAAGAGGCGAATGCCCGGTTTGTAAGAGAACTGCTGTCAAGTGTCTTTATGAAAGAGAAATCGACGGCTCTAAGGTCAAAGTCTGCAAAGAGTGCAACGCAAAGCTCTCAAAGTAATTTATGGCCTTCTTTACTAAGTCAAAAAAGCCTGAGTTAAAAGAAGAGATGAGGATGCGCTACAGTGCACCCTCTTTTTCTTTTATAAAGGGGGAGTGCTATTATTTCTGGGGTCTTGAAGACATAAAGAAGGATATACAGCATATAAGGGACAGTGTGGCCGTCATACACCCCGGCGTGAATATGATACTGTATCCAAGACAGTGGATGAAGGTTCTTTCCTGCTGTTCTTATATAGTTATCTGCTCAAAGGGGAGGGATGATGAGATTCTGACGCTGAAGAGGGAGGCCGAGAAGATTATCTACAGCCTGAATGCCCAGACTCTCTGTGGCGTCAGCATATGCTCTTCTCCTGAGGAGGCTTCCCTGCTCCTTGATTCGGTTCTGGGTGAGACACATAAGAAAGTAATTACAATCAACAATACAGAAGGAGATTTGGAATGCTGAGCATGACAGGATACGGGTGCGGTGAATACCGCTCTGACGACTTTATTATCGTGGTCGAGATTAAATCATACAATAACCGTTATCTCGATATTTCACACTCTCTCAGTCCTCTTCTTTCACCGTTTGAGGAATACATAGACAGTGAAATCAAGAAGGTAGCGAGAAGGGGACATCTTGACGTGTCAGTATATCTCAAGACAATCAATTCGCATTGTACCCTCTCTGTGGATACAAGTCTTGTTGAGGAGTACAAAAAGGCATTTGAGGTTATAGGGACACTTGTTGAGGGAAAGAGCCCGACTGTCTTCAATTATGCATCTCTGGACGGAGTCATTGTCACTACCAGCTCATCTGATACATCTCTCTATAAGGAAGGGGTTGCAAGTGCCCTCAAAGATGCGCTCACTATGCTGAAAGAGGCTAAAGTGCGTGAAGGAGAAGGCACAAAGAGGGACCTGATGGCACTTGGAGACAAGTTTGAAGCATCGCTGGAAACAATTCTCTCCAAACGCGGGGAGATGGAGGAGTATTTCAGGGGAGTGCTTCTTGAAAAATATGAGGAGTTACTGGGGGAAAAAGGGAAGGATGATCCGAGATTCCTCAGTGAGGTTGCGGCACTTCTTGTCAAATATTCAATCAATGAGGAGTGTTCAAGGCTCAAGGTTCACATGGAGCATTACCGTACTCTTCTTGAGGCTGACGGACCAGTTGGCAAGGAACTTGATTTTCTCTGCCAGGAGATGAACAGGGAGATCAACACCACTGCAAGCAAGAGCCAGATGGTTGAAATAAACCTGGCTGTTGTTAGAATGAAGGATGCATTGGAAGACATTAGGGAACAGGTGAGGAATATAGAATGAGAATAGCTGTTTCTAGTAAATCAGGATGTGGGAACACTACGGTTTCCACAATGCTCTCGGAGAAACTCGGGTACCCGATGGTTAATTTCACATTCAGACAGATGGCCGAAGAGAGGGGAATGTCCTTCTGGGATTTCTGTGCCCTGGCTGAGAAAGATTATGACATAGACAGAGAACTTGACAGAAGACAGGTTGAAATGGCCATGAGTGAGAAAAACTGCATTCTTGCATCCCGTCTTGCTGTCTGGATGCTGAAGGATGCCGACCTCAAGGTCTATCTTACAGCCACTGCCGAGACAAGGGCAGGGAGAATCCAGAAGAGGGAGGGAGGAACTATAGAAGAAAGGATGGAGGAGACTCTCAGACGTGACAGGAATGACTCCCGACGTTATATGGAGGTATATGGAATAGATAACTCCAATCCCGAGGAAGTATGTGATCTTATCATAGCAACTGATGAGCTTACCCCTGATGAGATAGTTGACATTATCATAGGGAAAGTGAGAGAAAAGAGCAGACAGTAATTGTTATCAATAAGGAAAACGGTATGGATGAAGAATCTATTGTAAGACGTAATACCAGGCAGAAGACCCTTGTCCTTGAGACAGTCAGGGAACATCATGACCATCCTACCGCTGATGATATATATCTTGATGTAAGAAAAAAGGATGACAGGGTAAGCAAGGGGACTGTGTATCGCAATCTCAAGGAACTCTCACGTGTGGGACTTGTGAACCATATAAAGGTACCCGGTGCTGACAGGTACGATCTCAGAACAGATATGCACTATCATATAATGTGCACGATGTGTGGCAGTGTTGTTGATGTCCCGATTGAGTATGAGGAGACAATCGACACAAGTGCAGGGGTTGCAACCGGTTTTCTTGTGACACGCCACAGAACGGTATTTGAGGGTATTTGCCCCCAATGCCTGAAATCAGGCTTGAAGTAAACTATCTTTTTCTCTATCATAGAAAAGCATTTGTTTTAAGGAGACACAACTTTGATTCCACTTAATGAACTGATTGATAAAGATACCAATGTATATGAAATGACATGTGTTGCCATCAAGGAAGCCAATATCTATGCAGCTACTGACAAGAGAAGGGAGATTGAGAATGCAGGCGAGAAGGTTGTCTCTGTTGTTCTCACACGTGCCCTTAATGATGAGATAGCATACGAAGGTGGAGAAAAAGATAATCAGTAATAAGGCTGTTGTCCTTTTCGGCCCCACAGCTGTCGGCAAGACAGGTCTCACCGAAGAACTTTTCAGTAAAGGTTATGAGATAATCAATGCAGACTCAATCCAGGTATACAGGGGATTAAGCATTGCTTCTGCTAAGCCTGATGAGAGTCTGATGAAGAAGATTAGACATCATCTTGTAGACATCAGATATCCCTGGGAGGAATATTCTTCCGGGGACTTTTGTAATGATGCCAATCTTCTTATAAAAGAGATTAATGAAAGGGGAAATATACCGCTTGTGACAGGAGGGACAGCATATTATTTCAAGATGCTGTGCTACAAAAGAGCCTCAACTCCAAAATCTGATCCGGCTGTGAGGGAAAAAGTCAGTGAACTTCTTTCCTCAAAAGGAGTTGAGTATATTTTAAGCGAACTGGAGAAGTATGATCCCATATCTTTTTCACGTATAAGCAGAGGTGATGTCTACCGCCTTACAAGAGCTCTTGAGGTATATTATCAGACAGGACGCCCTCTCTCTTCATTTACACTCTCCGATGAACTCAGGGATGATACAGATTTTATCCTTATCGGACTCGAGAGAGAAAAGGGGGAGTTGCAGAAGCGTATTGAAGAACGTGTAGAAATAATGTTCTCCTCCGGTGCTGTGGAAGAGATAAGGAACCTCATCGGCATGGGGGCATCGAAAGACTGGCCCGCCATGGAGGCCATCGGATACCGTGAGTGGTTTGATGCACTCGAGAGCGGGGAGGTCTCTGTGAGGGGAATCAAAGAGGAAATCAAGCATAATTCCATAAAGTATGCTAAGCGTCAGATGACTTTCTTCAAATCATTTACCGGCGTGAACTGGTTCCATCCTGATGACAGGGAAGGTATACGCCACTACTTACGTCTGAGACTGGGGTGTATAGATGATTTTCACTAACTCTGCATCGCTGAAATAAGAGTCAGTGCATTCCCACCATCCCCGGCTGTTGTACGTGAATGTGAAGTGTTCCTTCAAGGAATACAGGAATGTCCTGACATATCCATCCTTTTCGGGGTAATTCTCCTCATCTTCATCCGTGAATGCGTAGGGAGTGTACCAGTCAAGGAGGGAAGTATACGAGTTGTCCCCATCACTTTCTATGTCTTTTATTATTGCGCCATATATAAATGAACCTGCAGGAACTTCTGTGATGCCCGACGAGACAAAATTCTGAGCATTGATGAAATAACTCTTTCCTTCATAAGCTTCCCTTGTCTTGGAAATTACATAGAGAGAGGAAACTTCATCATATTGGGCAGCCTCCTTCTTGAATCCCTCGTTTACAAGGGTCGCATCAAGTTCATTCTGCCTTTCGATGGTGTACTCAATAATCTCAGTGGGAGTAAGGTCCTTCGTAAGCGGTGCCTTAAAGGTCCTGTAGAGATAATTCCCTATAAAGAATGATACGGTGAGCACGGCAATTATTATTGCAAGTGTGATTACTCCCTTCTCCCTGAAGAATTTTTTCCTTCTGCTGACTTTCTCTTTCTTTTCCTCTTCTTTCTTGAAGGGGAGACTTTCCTCTGCTTTCTTCAGCGAGAATATCTTGTCAGCATCGTCACGGTTGGGGTACGGCCACTCCATATCCCTGGTTGATTCAATAAACCATTCAAGCGGATATTTCACATTGTAGTTGAGACAGAGTTTACGCTGTCCGGAGACATTCATGTTGAGTATGTTCATGATGAAGGTTGAGGCACATGATTCTTCTTCTGTGTAGAGCGGGAGAGGGTAGGTGGTGAATCCTGAACCTCTGACTTCGCTTCTCTCGTATGGGAAACGTCCTGTAACAGCATAGTACAGAAGCTGGGCCAGCTCAGAGAGAAGTGTGTAACTCTTCTCTTCATCAGGTTTTATAATAAATCTCACTTCTCTGTCTTTGTCTTCTTCCCGTTTAGAGAGAGAAAGTATCTCTCCAGCATCTGGAGGAAGGAGCAATATGTCTTTTCCTGATACAATATATATCCTGTAAAGAGGAAATACCCCGGAGAGTAAATCAAGAAAACTGTCACTAGCTGATTTGAGCCCCAAAGCAATCTTCCTGATAAGCTCCAGAGCCATGCTCCGGTATTTTGTAGTGATGAGTGTTATTTCTTCAATTTCCATATCTGGAAGAAGAAGATATTCGCCTAAGACTCCGTACCATGCAATCTTTCGTACTCCACTCTCAGTCACAAGAATTGCTGCCTCGCGTGTGGATTGCATAAGCCTCATCGGAATTTCAACCTTTGACGAGCCAAGCCTCAGTCCTGTATGTTCTCCAATTTTCTTTGTCTCAATCATTTCTTATTTCCATAAAACAGCATAGGCGGTCGTATCTGAAGAGGATGTGCTGTCGAGTTTCCATTCTCCTCTTATAATCCTGTTTATGCTGTCAACAGCACCTTTTGCACAAATTCTGACCCTGTTTTTATTGGTAAGGTCAAGGATGTTCTCCCCATTGGTGAGGGCGTTCACTGCATTCTCCATATAACTGTCCCTTTCTTCTATACTAGAGCATATACCGCTGAGGTTTGTGGAGATTATGAATAGAGTGTCTGGAGTTGAATGCTCTTTCAAGAAGGATGCAAGTTCCCTGCTTTCGGTAGCTTTGGTAATATCACAATAGATGATGGCAACCGGTGTTGAGGGACAGTATTCATGGATGAAAGGAAGAAGAATCTCTGCTGCCGGTTCCTCTTCGGCATACCATTCGCTTTTCTTTGCTCCCAGCGTGATTATTCCCTCCTCTTCGTTTTCTTCTCCTTCAAAGAATGAGTAATTGCTGTCACCTGCAATCCGCCCCGAGTGGATCGGGGAGAGGATGATTACAAGATCCGGGCTTCCGAAATGGGATGCTGCTTTTCTCAGGAGTTCAGCACACATGTTCATCTCCCGGTGGGGGACAATGACTGCCCTTGCTTCCTCTTTTTTCTCCACTGGGTGAATAAGGGAAGATAATTTATCCCTGTCAGAGGGATAGAATATGCCCTCATGGTATTTGATTTTCATCCGAGAAGCCTCCTTACTCTCTCCTCATCAAGATCCACTGTGAGATTCTTCTCCTGTGTCGGTATGATGAGACCTGTCTTTGCCCCCTTAATTCTCTTAAGGTATTTGACAGGAGTATAGTATAAATCAGCCCTGTTGTTTTTTCTTGCCTTAGAAAAGAATATTGCAAGGTATGCTGAGTCAAGGAGAATGTTGAGTGGAACAGTTTTGTTCTTCTGTGCCTTAATAATCACATACCCGCCTGCAAAGTCACGGGTGTGCATCCATATGTCATTTGAGCGGGATGCGGAGCGGAGAATCTCATCATTCTCCCTGGCATTCCTTCCGACTATGAGAAGCCATTCCCCGCTCTTTATGTAGAGTCCGGGTCTTCCCGGAAGAAGTTTCTCTTCTTTTCCTCTTTCCCCGCTGAGCTCTTTTTTGAGTTTTTCAAGTGGAGTGGTATCTGAAAGAAGGAAGGTATACCGTCTCTCTGTCTCGGCCTTTTCCTCTTTGAGTTTATCCAATTCTTCCAGAGCAAGGGAGTATTGGGTCTTCTCCTTATGGTATTGGTCGTAGAGACGCTGGAGATTCTCTCTTCCGTCAAGTCTCTCGTTTAGGGCGAGAGTAATATCTGAACCTCTTTCCCAGTCAGAGAGGGTGATTTCCTTCATTCCCTTTCTCACCATATAGACAGAGGAGGCTAGAAGGTCTGCATTGTGCCGTATTTCCTCATAGTTTTCCGATCTTTTAATCTTCTCCTCTGTTCGTCTTATTCTTTCATCAAGATTTCCAATTTCCCTGTTTCTCTTCTCGATGAGGAGTTTTCCGTATTCTTCACGCTTTTCTGTACTGTCGAGTGAACTCTCCTCTTTTTCGATTGTCTCGTTCAGGGTTGCTGTAGAATAAGGCCTGATTGAGAAGGACTTTCCTCCTTCATCTGTCCTCTCTTCAAGTATGAGTTTATTCCCTTTGACTTCACCCCTCCCGGGACGTCTGAAGAGCAGCTCCAAAATTACATTGTCTTCCCCAAGTGCTATAACGTTGGCTCCCGGGCCAGAGTAGAGCCTGAAGAGCAGGTTTATCTTCTCCTCTTTTGATGAGAGTGAGAGGATGAATGCCCTGTCATAGGGAAGCTGCCTGACGGAAGTTATCTTCTTTCCCCTCACATGGGCCTTGAGGTATTGAGTAAAACGCTGCATGGTAGGACTCTTCTTTCTGAGAGTTTCTGTGAGACAGAACCTTGTATGGGGAGTTGCTATCTCTGTATATGCATAGAATGCCTTCCTCTCCCTGTTGAAGAGTGAGAGTGTGAAGGAATGGTAGCTGTGTTCTGTTATCTCCTGGATATAGCTGTCCGTGAGTGGCATTTCAGAGAGAATCTTTTCCAGTTCTTTCCAGTTAATCGACATTACCTTTTTCCTTTATGGCCCTGTCCAGTTCAGACAACAGATAAAACGACCCTGCCGCAACAACAGAATCAGATGATGAGAATGCCTCATCCAGGACAGCCCTGTAATCTAAGATAAGCTTAACATTCTTTTCGGGAAAGAGTGTTTTTATGTCAGAGTAAATTCTCTCAGGATATGATTTCTTCCACTGTCCTGTCGAAGTTACAATAATGCTGTCAAAGAGGGGGACAATCTCCTCAGCCATCGTCTTCCAGTCCTTGTCATGGGCGGTACTGAAGATAAGAGTCTTTTTACCTTGACCGATAATCCTTACAAGATTACAGAGTTTCAATATAGAGGTGGGGGTATGAGCACCATCAAGAATTATTGTCTTTCCGTCAATGACTCTCTCCTCAAACCTTCCCGGAAGTCTGAAAAGAGGGGAAGTCAGATCAAAAGCAGAAGATGGAGGAAGCAAATTCAGCTTTGCAAGTATAAAGATGGAATACAAAGCATCAAGTGTCCGGATATCACCAAAGAATGTCTTTGCTGTCAGAGATGAGCCCATGTATTCTATTTTTCTGACTTTGAATACGGGAGAAATATCTGTCTCAGGAGGATTGAATACAAAGAGAGGGGAATGTTTCTCAGCAGTTTTTTTTGTGAATACGTCCATAACTTCGTTGCTCTGGTCAAGAATGAAGACAGGAGTCCTGGATATGATTATCCCTGCTTTCTCTGTTGCTATCTCACTTAATGTTGAACCTAGAATCTGTGTGTGTTCAAGCTCTATCTGTGTTATGACACTGGCAATGGGGGAAAGAGTATTCGTAGCATCGAGTCTTCCTCCGAGCCCCGTTTCAATCACAGCATATTCACATCCGGTCTCTTTGAAGAGTATGTAGCTGTAGGCTGTATAGAGTTCAAAGGTAGTCGGTTTCTTCACTCCGAGTGAGTCCGGGAAAACGAAATCATCAATAGCATTCCTGAGGATATTGAGAGCAGAGAGGTATTCTTCGTCCTTAAAGAAAAGAGAGGCAAGTGTGAAGCGTTCCCTGACATCATAGACATGCGGGGAGAGAAAAAGACCGGTTTTATAACCAGTGGATGAGAGAAAGTAGCTGAGCTCTGTTGCAACTGTACCCTTACCCTTGCTTCCCGCTATATGAATTGACTTGAAGCTTCTTTCAGGGTTGCCGAGCCTCTCCAGGAGAAGTTCCATCCTCCTGAGCCTGTTCTCTCTGAGGGATGAGGTGAGAGAAGGCATAAAACCGGAAAAGAAGTCATCAAGAATGATATTTATCTCAGACATGGGTTGAATTCTAGTTAATTCTGCCCAAATAGTGTATGGTTGAAAATAGCTAGAGGTTGACAATTATATACTAGAAAGCACAAAATAGGCAAAATAACTTTACAGAGACATTAAAAGTGTCAAAAAAGAGGGAAGGCTATGGCATTTAAAGATAAATATTACAAAACGCTTGTAGATGGATTCTGGGCTTATAAGGGGAAGGGATTCACGGGGGAGTATCCGACTCTTCGTGAGACATTTGAAATAACACTCTCCCGGTTTCCTGAAAATGAATGTTTCAAAACCATTGTTCCAGAGAAGGTGACATATACATATAAAGAGGCTTATGAGAAAATACTTAATATTGCTTATTATCTCATTGAAAGCGGAGTGAAGAAGGGCGACCATATTTGTGTCAGCGGAAAGAACAGTCCCGAATGGGCAATCGTATACCTTGCAATCACATTTGCCGGTGCAGTAATCGTTCCGCTTGACTGGGCTCTTCACCCGGAGGATATGACAAAGATTCTCCGTTTCGGTGATGTCGATACCATTTTTATGGATGATGAGAAAATTGATGAAGTCGATCCTGATTCCGAGTTCATTAGAAAGCGTTACTCTCTTGAGTCTGCCAGTAAACATCCTTTTGCTATTGATCTTTCAGGTGCTCCATCTGAGCTGCCGTCTGCCACATGCGACGAAGTTGCAGCAATGCTCTTTACAAGTGGCACAACCGGCACGCCGAAGGGGGTTATGCTCACACATGCCAATCTCATGAGTTCGACTCTTGAAGCCCAGCGTATCTTCGATGTCTTTCCAAATGATGTCTTCTATGCAATCCTCCCTATCCATCATGCATATACGATGACTGCTGTATTTCTTGAGACAATATCTAGTGGAGCATGCTGTGTATTCGGCAAGAAACTTATCACCCCTGTTATTCTCAGGGAACTCAGGGAAGGTGGAGTTACAATGTTCCTTGCTGTCCCGATGCTGTTTAATAAGCTCCTTGCGGGGATTATGAATGGTGTTGAGAAACAGGGAAAGTTTAAGGCAGGCCTTATACATTTTCTTATGGCATTCAGCGGTGCAGTAAAGAAGACAATGAAGGTTAATATTGGGAAGAAGCTCTTCTCGCATCTTCTTCTTGAGAAAGTAAGTCTTGATAAGATGAGAATTTGCATATGCGGAGGTGGCCCTCTTCCAGCATCCACATTTAAGCATTTCAATGAACTTGGGCTTGACTTTGTCCAGGGATATGGTCTTACCGAGACAAGCCCTATAATCAACATTGACCCAGTTGAAGTATATGAGGAGGATTCTGTCGGAATTCCCCTTACTCATGTTGAAGAGAAGATTGTCTCTCCCGATGATGAAGGAAACGGGCTTATCTACGTGCGTGCTCCCATGGTGATGAAAGGTTACTACAAGAATGAGGAGGCAACGGCAGAGGTCCTTGATGCTGATGGATGGCTGAATACGGGAGATGTAGGTCATATAGGGGAACACGGGTTCCTGTACCTCACCGGAAGGGCTAAGTCAATCATCGTCACGGAAGGGGGGAAGAATGTCTTTCCTGAGGAGATTGAGGACAAGTTCCAGCTGTACGGCGAAATCGAGCAATGCTGTATCATCCCATATATGATAAACAAGGAGATGAAGAGCGAGGGAATCAGAATAATAATCCATCCGTCAGCCCAATATATGAAGGGAAAGACCCTTGAGGAGGCTGCAAAACATATGGAGGAGATTGTCGAGGAAGTAAACAGAGACCTCCAGTCATATAAGAAGATAACTATGACAAGTGTTGTCGACGAACCGCTTCCTATGACAAGCACAAAGAAGATTAAGAGGTTCGAGGTTATAAGAATGTATAAGGACAGATAATTCCTCTTTGTGTTATTTGCTTACAATGCAACAAAAAACACCCCTATAGTAATAACCTACTATCGGGGTTTTTACTAAAAGTAACTATGGGATATTTACTTCTGGACGATTTTCTTTTTTTACAATAATTGAAAAAATGTAAGAAACAGGAGTTTTAGAATGAGAACAAAAGACAATCTTACACCCTGGAACCGGTTTGATCCTTACAGGGGGAAATACTTTAAAGGTGAGTGGCCCACACTCAAGGAACTGTTTGTACTTAATACTGAGCTGTATGCAGATAGAAACTGCTGGGTTGAATTCCAGCCGAAATATTTGTGTCTTACATACAAAGATGCACTTGAAAGGGTAAAGAACGTCTCATCCTGGCTTCTTTCCCTCGGTCTTAAGAAAGGCGACAAGGTAATCGTCAGCGGAAAGAACAGTGTCGCATGGGCTGTTGTCTATATGGCCGTACTCTATGCCGGCGGCACAATTGTCCCGCTTGACAGTTCCCTCCATGATGAGGATTTTCTGAAGCTTGCCACATTCTCTGATTCAGTCATCCTCATTGCCGATAAGGACAGGATGGGGAGAGTCGCTTCCCTTCTTCCCGCAATGATCGGTTACGGATGTCTTGAAAGCGGAAGTGATTTTACCGATATCATGACAGTGGAGTGTGAAGAGAGAAAAGGATTTGACCCTGTTGAGGAAGATGTCGCAGCAATCCTCTTCACAAGCGGAACAACTGGAACTCCGAAAGGCGTAATGCTTACACACAAGAACCTCTGCAGTGATATCTACATTGCACAGGGCTGCATGAACATATATGAGACAGATGTATTCTATGCAATTCTTCCTATCCACCATGCATACACAATGCTTGCAGTTTTCCTTGAAGGGTTCGGCTCCGGTGCAAGCACAGTCTTCGGAAAGAAGCTTGTTGTCGCCCAGATGCTTAAGGAACTTAAGGAAGGCCATGTTACAATGTTCCTGGGAGTCCCGATGCTCTTTAATAAACTCTATGCCGGAATCATCAACGGACTCAAGAAGAAAGGTCCTGTTGTGTATGGCCTCATAAAGGGGCTTATGGGAATTAGCGGATTTTTGAAGAAGACATTCAATTTCCAGGGAGGAAAGAAGATGTTCTCCTTCGTTCTCAAGAAGGTCTCCCTCGATACAAACAGAATATGTATCTGTGGAGGTGGTCCGCTTCCGAGCGAGACATTCAAGGGGTTCAACCAGCTTGGAATCAACTTTGTCCAGGGGTACGGCCTCACTGAGACAAGCCCGATTACCCACCTCAACCCGATTTATGCATTCAAGGTCGAGAGTGTCGGTAAGACAATCCCGATGACAGAGTGTAAGATCGTCGATCCTGATAAGGACGGTAACGGTGTCATTTATATCCGCGGACCTCAGGTAATGAAGGGGTACTATAAGAACCAGGAGGCTACAGACGAGATTCTCTCCCCGGACGGCTGGCTCAACACAGGGGATGTCGGGCATCTTGACAGCGAGAACTACCTCTATCTTACAGGAAGGGCTAAGTCAATCATCGTCACAGATGGTGGTAAGAATGTCTTCCCCGAGGAGATTGAGGACAAGTTCCAGCTCTTTGATGATATAGAGCAGATTTGTATTGTAGGATACATTACAGACAAGGCTCTCAAGGCAGAGGGAATCAGAGCAATTGTATATCCGAGCAAAGCTCTTAGAGATACTGGAGACCAGAAGAAGATTGAGGAGACTGTCTCAAATATTGTCAGCGAGGTCAACAAGGATCTCCAGAGCTATAAGAAGATTACGATGGTGACTGTTGTCGATGAACCTCTTGAGATGACAAGCACAAAGAAGATCAAGCGTTTTGTTGTTGCAAACAAGTACAAGCTCGACTGATTTATATTGAAAGAGTGAAGGCTCTCGGCTAAGATGATATGGCTATGGAATTGAAAAGTTATCAGAGAGCCTTTCTCCGCTCTCATGCCCAGCAGCTTGATGCTGTTGTATATGTCGGAAAAGACGGATTTACTCAGGGGGTTGTCACCGCATTGGACAATGCCCTGACATGTCATGAATTGGTCAAGGTGAGGTTTTCTAACAACAAGGACCAGGTAAAGGAAATATCCTCCGAGCTTGAGAAGGCAACGGGTAGCACAATAGTTGCTACTACTGGTTTTACGACTGTCTTCTTCAGACAGGACAGTAAGAGCGAGGACCGGATATACCGTATATGACACATTGCGGTGAAAGAAGAAGGGTGTTCAGGGAGAGCATCCTTTTTTTATCCTGTAAAATTCTTAGAATATATTCTTTTGGATAATTTTCTAATATAAATATTATTATAGATAATATATTTCTCTTGACATATACCAGCTTGCACTCTTTAATCATTATAAAGGGGTATGTACAATGAGTGATTTCCAGAATTTTCTTGATGAAAATCTACCGTCTGTCAGATTGGAGAATATATCTCTTCATGACACTTTCCCTGAGTATGATCTTTGCCGTGAGGTCAGGGATATGATTGTCTCCGAACGCAAAAGACAGAAAATTACGCAAAAGAGGCTTTCTGAGCTAACGGGGATTTCTCAGGCAAATATATGTAATATTGAGAATGGTACAACAAAACCCACGATTGACTCTCTTAAAAGGATAGGGGATGCGTTAGGTATGCGTGTTGTCATAACCTTTGAGGATATGGATGAGTATTATGGCAATGCTTGAAAAAATTGAAATAACTTCTTTTCGGGGAATTAAAAACCTATCAATCAATACTTTGGGGAATGTAAATCTGATTGTTGGAGACAATAACTCGGGTAAGACAAGTATACTTGAAGCCATCCAGCTTTTGCGCACTCCGGGACTCGGAAATATATATAGAATTGCCAGACAGAGAGAGATTCTGTACGGCATGAATGCATCCTCTGTCTATGAGGAATTTATCTCTATGTTTTCAGGTTTAAACGGGAAGCTTGGTCTGGGCGTATCTTGTGAGATGGGGGGAGATACTCTGGAAAGCACCATAACCGGAACAATTAAGAGAATTCTTCTTGAGCAGAATATAACAGACAGAGTAACAAGAAGAGAGAGCAGACCCTCTGGAAAGGAACTGGAGACTGATGAGTTTGAAGGTGTTGCAGAATATAGATTTGGAAATTCTGTCAGAAAGGAAAATATCACTGTCAACAGGTATTCAAGACTGACAGGTACAACTATTCCTAGAAATGAAACAATCCGGATAGTATATTTATCCCCATTTGACCATCTGAAAGGAAATATTATCGGCATGATTGTCAGGAATGATGGGTATAAGGAAATCTGCCTTAAAGCTCTCCAGCTTTTTGATCCAGATATTTATGATATGCTCATACTTCCCGGAGACTCCGGAGACGGAGCAGTTGAGTATTTGAAACACAGAAAACTTGGGATAATGCCACTATCAACATTTGGTGATGGTATAAAGAAAGTGCTTGTACTTTCAAATGCAATAGCATCAGCCTGCGGGGGAGTTCTACTAATTGACGAAATCGATACAGCATTACACAAGAAATATTATGATGATATTTTCCGTTTTATAGTAAAAGCAGCGAAAGCTTTTAAAGTCCAAGTATTCATAACGACACATAACATTGAGGCAATTGACGGGATTCTTGCGACCCAGGACTATGACAAACAGACGACCGCGGATGATATAATGGTTATAACCTTAAAGAAAGAGAGTACCCACACGTGTTCCCGTGTAATGCCAGGAAGAGAGGTATTCAAAAACCGAGAAGATTTTGGCTTTGAGGTGCGCCTGTGAATAAACTGATTTTATGTGAAGGCGCTACAGACGCTATTCTCCTTAGTTACTACCTTGAGAAGGTGGCAGGGTGGAAATACAGCAAAAAAGCACCTAAAAATCTTGAAATCAAAGCAGAAAAAGAAAACGAAACAGTAAACTGGTACAAAAGGGGAGAGGATTTCCTTATGATTTCTGCTGTTGGTGGAAAGGATAGGTTTCCGGATTTAAGTCTCCTCTCTTTGCTGTAAACGCATTTGGAAGTATTGCGATAGTAACTGATCGTGATGACCGTGATTTATCTGAAATTGAGAATGCTGCAAATGCAACGTTTGAAGGCTTGTCTGCTGAGATGAAAAACAATACCTGGGTTGTTGGACGATATCGTGATGACTTTTTGGAAGATAGAACTGTCAATCTGCTTCTTGTTGTGATTCCAGATAATCATCAGGGAGCATTGGAAACAGTTCTGCTTGATTCCATTTCTGAAGACCCATATGACAGAAATATAGTTGAATCCGCAAGTCGCTTTACAGACAGAATGCGTCTTGAAGCATCAAGGTATATCCCTTCAAACAGACTCCAGCTTAAGGCTCGTCTGGGGGTTACATGGGCAATAAAATACCCTGACAAAATATTCAGTCTGATTGATGAGGAGATAAGAAGTGTTAAATGGGAAGAGTCATCTGTCCTTAAGAGGTGTTTCAATAGCCTTCTGACAATATGATTCTTGGAGATGACAAAAGAAGGGACTGCCTCTGCAATCCCTTCTTTGAGTTTGAAGATGTCTCAGTTCTTTTCAAGCTGGAGTGTCTTTGTGGTTGTGTCACATACACTCGCTGGGCCGTAGTACTGGATGGCACCCGGATAGAGATAGCATGTGTTCTTTGACCACTCTTCCCTGTGAGAAGCGAAATACTTGAACGGCTTACCATCTAGCTCAACGAGGGCCTTCTTGATGACTGGCTTGTCTTCTCCGTGTCTGCGTTCGATGTTCATCATCTTGGTTATCGGCATTCCGCCTGCAACCCACTTGTCAGCAGGTGCGGAGAGATTTCTGATAGAAGAGAGGTATCCTGTGTAACCGTTGGCAATGAGCAGAAAAGCGTTGTAGCCGAGAGAGTAGCAATAGTCAGCATCAAAATTCGACGGGAAGGCACAGCGTCCCTCATAGCCGAAGAAGTGGTGGAGAGGGTTAAACTTGCCCTTGTATGTTCCGTTTTCCTTCCTCTTCTCAAGTTCTGCTGCAACTATTGAAGAAACAAGCTTCTCCGATTCAATCTTTGAAACCTGGACGTTACCGTGCGGGTCTCTGTCTGCCATCATCTGCTCCTGAATAGCACCCGGAAGGAGTGCAAAGACAGAGTAGGCTGAAGGCGAGAGATACTTCTTCATGAATTCATTCTTCTCATCCTGGTTCTTCAATGCTGAGAACTCCTTTTCCTTTGCTGCCAGGATGTCGTTGATTTCACTGATAAGTGCCTTGACTTCTGGAACGAACTCGACAAGTCCTTCCGGAATGATGCATGTTCCGAAGTTCATGCCGTTATTTCCTCTTTCCTCAACGCTGTCAGCAACATACTTTGCAATTGCCGAGAGACTCATCTTCTTCTCTTCAATTTCCTCACTGATGAGACAGACGTTAGGCTGGGTCTGGAGAGCACATTCAAGTGCGATGTGCGAGGCACTTCTTCCCATGACCTTGATGAAATGCCAATATTTCTTTGCAGAATTTGCATCTCTTTCGATGTTCCCGATTAGTTCGGAGAAAGTCTTTGTGGCTGTATCGAAACCGAAGGAAGCCTCAATGTCGTCATTCTTCAGGTCTCCGTCAATAGTCTTGGGGCATCCGATTACCTGCACCGGAACATTGTTTGCCTTGAAGTACTCTGCGAGGACTGCTGCATTGGTGTTGGAGTCGTCACCACCGATGATGACAATGGCATTTACAGAGTGATTCTTGCATACATCTGTTGCTTTTTTGAACTGCTCTACTGTCTCAAGCTTTGTTCTTCCGCTACCGATAATATCGAAACCTCCGGTGTTGCGGTATTCGTTGATGAACTCATCATTGAATACAACATAACTGTCATCGACCAGTCCGCTTGGACCTCCCTTGAAGCCGATGAGTACGTTATCCTTATTGGCCTTCTTCAATGCGTCATAGAGACCGCTGATTACATTGTGTCCGCCGGGTGCCTGTCCGCCTGAGAGGATGACGCCGACTGTGATCTTATCCTTTCTTGCATTGCTGCTGCCTGAAGTGAAGAGGACTTCCTTCTGTCCGAATGTGTTTGGAAACAAAGCGTGAATCTTTTCCTGGTCTGCGGCACTGGAAGTTGCCTTTCCCTCTGTTGCCATTATCTTATTCATGTCTTCCCTGAGAATCTCGGGAAGTTTGGGGGAGTAAGAATAACGGGCAAGCTGTAAACTTGAGTATTCCATAAGTAATCTCCTTACTCTTTTTATGATACAGTAAAGCATTGAACTATTCCATCACCATATTTTCAGAAAAAGATATTGTCCTCATTCTTCCTATCGGTCAGAATAATGCCATGTTCAATGTGTATGTAGATGCAGATTCATTTCCCGCCACTCTCATGAATATTGTCCTGAAGAGACTTGTGAAGGAAAGTCAGTTCCTAGGGGAGGCAGTGTTCGTCTCTGACAGGGTGATTCCTTCAGTCAGGGAGACAATTGAGAACCATACTCATCTCTTACGCGAAGAGAATGGCAGTACTCTTGATAAGGCAGAGAGACGGAAGATCAGGAGCAATATAAGGTACATTGTAGTGCCTTCGGGGACAGACAGTGCAGATAATATGATTTTTTCAATTGCATCTTTTCCCGGTTTTGCCATTACGCATGATGTGCCTCTATCATACCGTCTCACCACAAAGGGGTTGAGTGTCATTGACGACAGGGGACATATCTACACAGAGGAGAATGTCAGGGCGAGGCTGTCTGAGCGCAACATAAACACATCCCTCAGGGAATGGGGTATCTTCAGCGAGAAGACAAGACCTCTGACTCCGGGAGATATAAACACATTCTCAGCATCTTTCGATTCCTTGATAAACCAGATGAAAAAAGGCCGTCCGGAGACGACCTGAAATCAATATTCACAAGTTCCGACTGCCCTCGGATAGGGGATGACGTCACGGATGTTCTCGACTCCCGTTGCGTATCTTACGGCACGTTCAAAGCCAAGTCCGAATCCTGCATGTGGAGCAGATCCATACTTACGGAGGTTCATGTACCACCAATATCCTGAAGGATCCATCCCAAGTTCATTCATTCTTCTCTCGAGTTTCTCGTAGTCGCTCTCCCTTTCGCTGCCTCCGATAATCTCACCCAGCCTTGGAGCAAGTATGTCCATTCCCCTTACTGTCTTACCGTCATCATTCTGCTTCATATAGAAGGATTTGATCTCCTTCGGGTAGTCAGTGACGATGACAGGGCGCTTTGCAATGACTTCGGTGAGGTATCTCTCGTGCTCGGAAGCTATATCAGAACCCCATTCAACTGGGAATTCAAATTTCTCGTTATGCTTTTCGAGAATCTCTATTGCCTTTGTGTATGTCATATGCTCAAAAGGTGTATTTACAACATGTTCAAGTGACTCGATGAGTCCCTTGAGGACAAAGTTCTCGAAGAATTCCATATCTTCGCCGTTTCTTTCAAGAACAGCAGAGAGGATGTATTTCAAAAAGCTCTGTGCACAGTCCATGTCCCCGTCAAGGTCGCAGAATGCCATCTCAGGTTCAATCATCCAGAACTCGGCAAGATGACGGGAAGTGTTTGACTCCTCGGCACGGAACGTCGGCCCGAATGTGTAGATGTTTTTCATTGCCATTGCATAGGTCTCACCCTCAAGCTGTCCCGATACTGTCAGGTTGGCAAGTCTGCCGAAGAAATCCTTGGAGTAATCAACCTTGCCGTCCTTTGTCTTAGGAACGTTGTTGAGGTCAAGTGTAGTTACCTGGAACTGTTCACCAGCACCCTCGCAGTCACTTGCAGTGATGAGAGGTGTGTTGACATATACGAATCCGTTTTCCTGGAAGAACTGGTGGACTGCATAGGCCATTGTATTTCTGACTCTTGTGACGGCACCGAAAAGGTTTGTCCTGGGTCTGAGGTATGCCTGTTCCCTCAAGAATTCAACTGTATGTCTCTTCTTCTGCAGAGGGTAGTCATTGGGGCATGCTCCAACAAGAGTGAGAGCCTCAACATTCATCTCAACCTTCTGGTTTCCTCCCATAGAAGGTACAATCTTTCCCTTTGCGCTTACAGCAGCTCCAGTTGATATGCTGTCGAGGAGATTATCATTATTAAAGGACGCCTTGTCGACAACAAGCTGCAGTCCCTTGAGAGAGGAACCGTCATTAAGATCCAAGAAACACACGTTCTTACTGTCACGTTTTGTTCTTACCCAGCCTTCAGCTACAACCATCTCATCTGATGGTTCTCTCTGAAGGAGTGATTTGATTCTTTCCTTCATAATTAAATCTCCAAAAAATATTTCTGTTTATCTTCTCTCTTTATCCCGATATGGGTCAAGCTGGATATTCCCAAAAAAACATGCTTTGGATATTCTTTTTCCTATGCTTCAGATAATCGGAACAAAAGATAATGCTGACTACAGGAAGGCCGTGAGATTCTGCAGGGAAAGAAGAATTCCATTCCAGGAAGTAAGCACAAAGGAATACAGTCTTTCCAGGCGGGAATTGGACACAATATTCTCATCCCTTGAAAAGGAAGAGGACATAATTGACAAAAACAGCACCTACTACATAAAGAACGGATATGCATGGCGTGAATATGACCCGAGGGAGGAAGTGACAGAGCATCCGCTTCTTATGGTGAATCCGATTCTCAGAAACAGGACGAAGGTAAATGTTGGGTATAGTGAGAGTTTTATTCTGGAGAATGCCCAATGATACATTATGTTGCCCTGACAACCGGAAGCTGCGGTAATGCCTATGCCTTCTATGATGGGGAAACTGCTGTTCTTGTTGACTGTGGCGTCACATTCACAAAACTCCAGAGTGAACTCTCCAGACACGAGATTCCTCTCTCTTCGGTAACCGGACTGTTTTTGACCCATCTCCATCCTGACCATGCAAAGGGTGCAGGTGCATTCCAGAAGAAGACGGGAAAGAAAGTGTGGGTGAGCGAGACATGTTTCCACAACGGGAAATCAGAGCTGTTGAAAAACAAAATCGACATTTCTTTACTTGATATTTTTAAATGGGGAGAGAGCATAGAGAGCGGGAACTTCACTCTCACAGCTTTCAGGACAAGTCATGATTCTCCCGGCTCCAGCGGATACTTCATCCAGAACGGAGAATCGACTCTCTTCCTTATGACAGACACGGGAATAATCCCGGAGGAAGCCTGGTATTATGCTCCGCAGAGCTCTGTCAAGTTCATAGAGGCAAATTATGATGATGGAATGCTTGAAGCGGGACCATATCCTGGGTGGCTCAAGGAGAGGGTGAGGGGAGAGTACGGCCATCTCTCGAATAGGGTGGCTGTCGATTTTGCAAGAAAGGTATCAAAACGTGGGGACCAGGTTTACTTCATACATGTTTCAGAGAATAACAATAATATTGACTTGCTGAAAAAAGAGGCCGCAGTCATTGAGAGCGGAATCTTTCTCAAATGCTGCGACCGCGGTGAGATGTTTGAGGGTTTTATTGATTAGCCCTCTTTTTTCTGATCAGATACATAGCAATGCCTATCACAGCTCCCAGTAGGGATGGACACAGCCAGCCCAGCCCCAATGAGGAGAAGGGGAGTACTGACGAGAGGAATCCGGTTACGGCACTAACGGCCTTCAACGACTTTACAGAGGATGGAAGGGACGCAAGAAAGTCATATATGCATCCGATTGTTGTGAAGCCTATGACTGTGTTGTATACAATACGGCTGTTGTCAAAGAGAGAGCCGCAGAGTGCAAGGAGTGAGAGTGTTATCGTATAGGGATAGAGGAACATCAGTACGGGTATGCTTATTGAAATTATCCTTGTCAGTCCAACATTCGATATAAGGAAGGAACAAAGCGTGAAGATGAATACCCACATGCGGTAGCTGGGTCCTTTCTTGAAGATCTTACTGAATGTCTCGGAGCATGAGGTGATGAGCCCGACGGATGTCTTGAGACAGGCAAGAGTCACTGTTATTGCAAGAATATAGAATCCTCCATAGCCGAGATAGTGCTCTGCAATCTGGGCAAGTGCGATTCCCCCATTGTCAGATACGGCAAAGAGTCCTCTGCTCTGGACCCCAACAAGTGTTGTTGCTGCATATATTACAGCCATTAAAAGACAGCTGAATATTCCTGAGAAAACAGTATTCTTTGCACAGTCAGTAGGATTCTCCACCCCAAGCCCCTTTATGACATTGACTACGATTATTCCGAATGCAAGGGATGCAAGTGCGTCCATTGTATTATATCCCTCAAGAAATCCCTTGAAAAATGGGGACGTGCTATAAGCTACCTCCGGGGATACTTCCCCCACAGAAGCTGAGGGATTTATAAGAGCAACTATGACAAGGACGGAGAGAAAGAGAAGGAAGAAAGGATTAAGAATCTTTCCGACCCATGTCAGGATCTTCGACGGATAGAGTGAGAAGAGAAGGGCAACGAGGAAGAAGATGAATGAGAAGATGAGGAGGTAGAGGCTCATGTTGGCATTCTCCGGAAGGATATGTTCTATGCCGACAGTAAATGAAGTCGTTGCACACCTTGGGATAGCGAAAAACGGTCCGATTGATAGATAGAGTGCGCAAGTAAAAAAATAGGAGAAGAACTTGTTGACTTTTCCGCTGAGTTCAAAAAGCCCGTCTGTCCTGCTGATTCCAAGTGCTGCAACACCGAGAAGAGGAAGACCGACACCTGTTACAATGAAGCCGAGTACAGCCGGTAGGAAATTACTTCCTGCCTCCTGTCCCATATGGACGGGGAAGATCAGATTGCCGGCCCCGAAGAAGAGACCGAAAAGCATGGATGCAACATAGATGTACTCTTTTCTGGTTAGATTTTTCTTCAATTTTCTGTCCTCTTTGAAAAAAATGTTTCTATCAAGAATAACAGAAGAACGGAAATAATAAAGTATTTTTTGTAAAAAAGTGCAAAAAAAACGACTCCTCGTAAGGAATCGTAATAGCAAGGACAGGACTCGGACCTGTGACCGACCGGATATGAGCCGGTTGCTCTACCAACTGAGCTACCTTGCCGCAACAGAAAGACAATAAACGTTTTCTTTTAATTTGGTCAATAGTTTTTTCCTTTTTTGTGAATGCAATGTGGCTTTCTTGTGTATTACTTGTCTCTAATGTGGAGTTTTTGTTCGCTTTTCCATTTCCCCTTTTCATAGGTCAGTCGAGGGTATATTTTATAGCAAATTTTCTCCTTTGAGCCGTATACATCATGAAATTACAGCCCAGGCTGATAATTTATTTTCCCCTTCTGATTGTCGCCAGGAGGGGAATTTCTTATAAAGCTAAGTTTCTAACCCCCACTCCTCTGGCATAGGGATACAGAAACGGCGTAAAATGCGAACCATTTTCCATAAAGTGTGCTATACTCATATTATGAGAGTCGTAACCAGAAGATATACACTTGAA
This sequence comes from bacterium, assembly GCA_963640795.1. Lineage (GTDB taxonomy): Bacteria > Spirochaetota > Spirochaetia > Sphaerochaetales > Sphaerochaetaceae > Ornithospirochaeta. Next base: position 60,425 of record CAVIAZ010000003.1, read on the forward strand.
CTGTATCCGACACACAAGCAGGAAAAGATGCTAAGACAGA
>CAVIAZ010000004.1:0-47596 GCA_963640795.1 bacterium
GCTCTTTTGCTATTGACTCTCTTCTTTGATTATATGAATATATGAGCAGTTATTCATATATTCATATATAAGGAGTAAGTTATGAAGTATATCTATAATCTCAATACTCTGCTCTCTCTGGACCTTGAGAAAATCAAAAATATAAAGGGAGTTGAAAATGCCAGTATCACAGGAAAGACACTGACTGTGACCGGCAATCCCGATACTAAGGAAATCGAAAGTCTGATAAGCTCTGACGAGAGTTATACACGCTACACTCTAAAAGTCTCAATCGACTGCGCAGAATGTGCAAGAAAAGTTGAAGAGGAACTTAAGAAAGACGAAAATAATGCATTTGTCTCATTCTCCTTTACAAAGGGTACACTTACCCTCATTACAAAAAGATCCCTTGAATATATAAAGGAAAGATGCAGGGAAGTCGAGGACGAGATTGAATTCCTGGATGAGATGAAGAAATACACTTTCCGTGTCTCCATTGACTGTGCCGAATGCGCAAAGAAGGTGGAAAATGCCCTTAATGACAATCCTGCTGTCGAGAATGCAGTCTTTGACTATCCGAAGGGAAAGCTTACACTCTCGACCATTCTCTCCGAGGATGAGATCAAGGCAATATGCAGGAACGTTGAGGATGAAATTGAATTTATTAATGACGTAAAGAACTATGTCTTCACTGTTTCAATCGACTGTGCTGAATGTGCTAGCAAAGTCGAGAAAGCACTCAAGGAAAATGAGAATATAAAGAAAGCTGTTTTCAATTATCCTAAGGGAAAGCTTTATGTGACATCATCCCTCACAGAGGAGGAAATACGCAAACTCTGTCTTTCTGTCGAGGATGACATGTCTTTCCATACAGCCTCGATTGCAGAGAAAAAGGACTGGTCGATATACAGAATTATCTGTGCTGTCATTCTTTTCATCATTTCAAAGGTGAGCGGAATCGGATACATAGCAATACTGTCTTACATCATTGCAGGCTATGATGTACTCTGGAGAGCGCTTAAGAATATCCTCAGGGGAAAGGTCTTTGATGAGAATTTTCTTATGAGTATTGCAACTGTTGCTGCATTGTGCATTGCTTCCTATGATGAGGCAGCAGCTGTCATGATTTTCTACCAAATCGGCGAATATTTTCAAAGAAAGGCAGTCGGGTCCTCCCGTGATTCCATCGGAAAACTCATGGACCTCTCTTCAGACAATGTCACTGTAAAGAGAAATGGTGAGTGGGTCGCCGTAAAACCTGAGGAAGTCGGAGTCGGCGAACTCATCCTCCTCAAAAGCGGTGAGAAACTTGCTCTCGACAGCACAGTCACAGATGGGGAGAGTTATGTCGACACACGTGCACTTACTGGAGAAAGCGTTCCAGTCAAGGTCAGTAAGGGTTCAAAGGTCCTTTCAGGTTCGGTAAACGGGGAAGACACTCTGACACTAAGGGTAGACAAGGAGTACAGCGAAAGTACTGCAAGCAAAATAATGAAGCTGGTTGAAGACAGCGAAGGAAAGAAGGCGGCAAGTGAAAAGTTCATCACAAAGTTCTCACGCTATTACACACCATTTGTATGTGTTGCTGCACTTCTTGTTGCCGTCATACCCTCCCTCTTCGGCCTCACAGAGTGGAAAGACAGCATTTACAGGGCTGCAATGCTTCTTGTAATATCGTGTCCGTGTGCACTCGTGCTCTCTGTTCCTCTCACCTATTTTGCCTCCATGGGAAGTTTTGCCCGCCACGGAATTCTTGTAAAGGGAGACGAGGCAATACAGAATCTTGCTTCTACAACTACTGTGGCTCTCGACAAGACCGGAACCCTGACTGAAGGAGTATTCTCTGTACAGTCGATTGAACACCTTTCCTGTGATATTGAGCACCTTCTGGACACAGCCTATGCGCTTGAGAGCAAGTCGACACACCCGATTGCAAGTGCGGTTATGGAGTATGCAGGCGAAAGGAAAGTTGAGGCGGAAAATGTACACACCATCCCGGGCGTAGGGATTGAGGGAGATTTTAATTCGAAGCACATAAAAGCCGGCTCATCAAGAATTATGGATAACGCGCCGGAGGTAGATGCCGACGGAACACTTGTATATGTTCTTGAAGATGATAAGCTTCTTGGTGTACTTGTTATATCGGACAAGATAAGAGAAACATCGTACACAACGGTCAGAGAGTTGAGAAATGTCGGTGTCAGGAAGATATACATGCTCTCCGGGGACAGGAAGGAGAGAGCCGAGAAGACATCAAAAAAGCTTGGACTCGACAGGGCATATGGGGAACTCCTTCCTGACCAGAAACTTGATATGCTGGATAGACTCAAGGAAGACGGGAAACTTCTTTATGTCGGAGACGGTATAAATGATGCACCTGCACTCAAAAAGGCAGATACAGGTGTCGCAATGGGAGGTGTCGGTTCAGACACTGCCATAGAGGCAGCAGATGCTGTTATTATGAACGACGACCTTTCGCGTCTCCCAGTCGCTATATCAATAGCTAAGAAGACAGAGAAGATTACAAAGGAAAACATCTGGATAAGCCTGGTTGTGAAGGCGGCCGTTTTCATTCTTGCCGTCGTCGGTATTGCCAACATGTGGCTTGCCGTCTTTGCTGACACGGGAGTGTGTCTTATTGCGGTGACAAATGCAATGCGTGCAATGAAATACAAAGAGAAGAAGAACTGATGTTCACTTCACCCTCTCCGGAGGGTGAAGCCTTTAATTTCTGCCACTTCTGTCACCTTTGAGCAGTTTCTCTATGTACTCATTCCTTTGGGTAAAATTAATCCTCTCACGGGATGGAGATGTATCGTACATGTTTAAAAGTCCCGGATATGCGCGGGTCTCGATATTCTGTACATTATAGGCACGCGAAATGAGACGGAATGAGGGAAGGTCAAACTCGCTTATGTGAATTCTGCTCTCCTTTGAGGCCTTCATGAGACTGGTAAAATATGTCTCGTCACACTCCCCGTCAGGATAGAAGATGATATCACTACCACCACTCATCATATACATGTCGATGTCAAGAACCTCTTTCTTACTAAGCATTATCCTTCCGTCGGTCTTCTTCGGTCTGTAAACAAAACTGTCATAGAGGCATACAGCATATTTCGGGGATATCGTGATGAACATGATGGCACCGTTACGGAGAAAAGAGACAGAAGGATCAATTTTCTCACACTCAAAGAAATTCAAGGTAAGGAGAGGATTATACCCTAAAACAAAAGACGAGCCGGACGGAGCTTCCAGAAGGACAGGCTTGAGATCATACATGTAGGCAGCCATAAAGGAAGACATATATCTCGCATCAATAAGTTCACTGGTGTTGCGGCCGGATGTAATTGCACTGTAAAGGTATTCATAAGCCTTCGCTTCATCCTTGATTTTCTTCTCTGCAAGAATACGGCTCATTCTCCACGGGCTGAAGGGGTTTGTGTAGAAAAGCATTGAAGCAAGTGCGGCAATATCTTTCTCAAAAGTTTCAAGAAGCAGATAGTCACCATTCACGACTCTATCAAGGTTATCAACAAGTTTCTTCTCGTCAAAGAGTACATGCCCCGTGATTTCCTCAACCGGCTCTGAGATGAAGTACTTCTCCCAGTAAATATTCCTGAAGTCATCCTCAATCACACTGCAGTTTCTCGCATCAAGCAGCATGACTGAAGAGCCGTCTTTACTCCACTTTTCTGTAATGAAATCAGGCACATAAGTGTATCTGTATTCTTCTTCCTTCATCTTATCCTCTCATGTCATTTCGATTATTTTGAGCAAAAGCCGAATCTGTTGCAAGAAAAAAATGCCGCTTCCCTAATTGAGAATACGGCACAGGGTTCAGAGCACTTTGTACCCTTCTTTTTCTATCGTGCTCCTCAAAAGAGCATCACTGACATCCTTTTCAAGAGTAACTCTCACTTCCTTCTTCTCATGGTCAGCCTTTACAGATCCGACACCGTCGAGAGCCAAAAGCGCATTCTCAACTCTCATTTCACAATGATGGCACATCATGCCGTCAACTCTAATAATCTTTTCCATATTGTTTTCCTCCATAATGGTCATATTTTCTCTGATTTTTCTCTTCTTCACCTTATAGATATCTTTCAGGTTCAACCTCAAGGCATTAGTCACAACACAGAACGACGAAAGACTCATTGCAAGGGCCCCGAACATCGGGGAGAGGGTCCAGCCGAAGAGCGGGATAAACGCCCCTGCAGCGAGCGGAATTCCGAAGAGGTTATAAATAAATGCCCAGAAGAGATTCTCATGAATATTACGTAGCGCAGCGCGGGAAAGATTAACGGCCGCAACGGCATCCATCAGGCTGCTCTTCATGAGAACAACAGAAGAAGAGTCGATTGCAATGTCAGTACCGGAGCCAATGGCTATCCCAACATCTGCTTCAGTGAGCGCAGGAGAATCGTTGATACCGTCACCGATGAACGCAACCTTACCATAACTCTTAAGCTTCCTTACTTCTTCACTTTTTCTGGAAGGGAGTACCCCGCTGATTATTCTGTCCACACCAAGATTTGAGCATATATTCCTGGCTGTATTCTCATTATCTCCGGTAATCACGACAACCTGGAGCCCCAGACGTTTGAAATTCTCCACAGCCTCCCTGCTGTCCTTTTTGATTGTGTCTCTTACAGTCACAAGGCCAATAAGAGTATTCTTCTGTGCCACATAGACCAGAGAAGAGCCACTGGAACAAACTTCTCTTTTTACCTCATCAAGAAATTCCCTGTTCGAAATTCCATTCTCCTCGACAAAATCCAGATTGCCACAAAGAGTCAGTGTTCCATTTACATATCCACGGATTCCCTTCCCTGCAACAACTTCGGCATCTCTGATTTCATATTCCCCCAGAGACCTTTCATCAGCATATTTACATATTGCCCTGCTCAGAGGATGGTCGCTTTTTCTCTCAAGAGAAGAGGCTATTTTCATCATTTCACTGTCATTCTCTTCATAGGAATAGACTTTGCCCACACTGCTCTTACCCTCTGTAATTGTCCCGGTCTTGTCGAGGGCAACTACCTTCACCTTCCCGAGTTCTTCAAGGCTGACGGCAGATTTGAAGAGAATTCCGTTCCTCGCACCGACTCCGCTTGCTACCATGATGGCAACCGGAGTTGCAAGTCCCAAAGCACACGGACAGGAAATCACAAGCACACTGATTCCACGCGCCAGGCTGTATCCAAGGTCTTTTGATACAAGAAGCCAAATCAATGTTGTAAGGAGTGCAATACTCATGACAACAGGCACAAACACACCAGAGACTCTGTCGGCTACTTTGCTTATTGGAGCCTTTGATGATGCAGTCTCCTCAACAAGCTTTATTATCTGACTGATAGTAGTGTCATCTCCGACCTTTTCTGCCCGACATACCATATAACCAGATATATTCATGGTTCCGCTTGAAACCCTGTCACCTTCCTTCTTGTCAACTGGGAGAGATTCACCTGTAAGAGAAGATTCATCAACAGCACTTCTACCTTCAATCACTGTTCCGTCAACAGGAATCTGCTCACCGCTTTTCAGAACAAAGATATCCCCAACCTTGACATTCCCAATCGGAGTCACAACCTCCTTGCCGTCTATGAGAAGTGTAGCCTCCTCTCTTTTGAGCCTGCTCAAAGACCGCAGTGCATCCGTTGTTCTCCCCTTGCTCTTTGCCTCAAGTGTCTTACCTACAGTAATAAGTGTGAGAATCATTGCACTTGACTCAAAGTAGAGATTATGGATGTCACTCATGGCACTCTCCATGTTCCCCTTTCCCATCTGGAAGGAAGCGTCAAGAAGAAGATAGAGTGACCATAAAAATGATACTCCGGAACCAAGAGAGACAAGCGTGTCCATATTTGGCGCACGGTGAAGAAGTCCCTTTATTCCCGATATGAAGAATTTCTGGTTAATCACCATAACAAGGGATGCAAGGAACATCTCGGTTATACCTACTGAAATATGGTTGAGCGTAAAGAAAGACGGGAGAGGCCACGACCACATCATGTGTCCCATTGAGAAATACATGAGTATACATGTAATGACAACAGAGATGACAAGCCTCTTTATGAGCCTCGGTGTCTCCCTGTCCCTGAGTTCATCCTCATTCTTTTCTGTCTTTTTACCCTCAGCTTCTGCCGAGTAGCCGGCATCTGTGACTGCCTTGATTATTTCACTATCCGGCGCCGTTCCCTCAACATTCATCATAGATGTAAGAAGGCTTACCGAGCAGGAGTCGACACCCGGAACTTTACTCACAGCCTTCTCAACTCTGCTTGAGCATGCGGCGCAGCTCATTCCACGGACTATAAAGCGTCTCATCTCATAAGCCTCTCTACGATATCTACTGTCTCATCTATGACGCTGTCATTACCTTGCCTGATCTCTTCTGATACACAATGTCTGAGATGGTATGTGAACACTTCTCTCTCAAGTGCCTCAAGAGCCCTGTTGACAGCTGCACACTGGGCCAGGATATCAGGACAGTAACGGTCCTCATCTATCATCCTGCCGATTCCCGTAATCTGGCCGGCAATTCTATTGAGCCTTATCTTCAATGACTTTTTCTCATCTTCACTGCGTTTTGTTGATCTCTCACCTGAACAGCAGAAGTTTTCCATATATCCTCCAATACCCCTATAGGGTATTTTAAATATACCGGGACAGGGTATATGTGTCAATATGAAAATTGAACAAGATAATCTTTTATGCTACTCTCACACACATGGATGACAAGAAGATAAGAAACATAGGTATCATGGCACATATAGATGCCGGAAAGACAACGACCACAGAGAGAATTCTCTTCTACACAGGAGAGAACCACCGCATAGGCGAAGTCGATAACGGCGAAGCAACAATGGACTGGATGGAGCAGGAACAGGACAGGGGAATCACAATCACAAGTGCGGCCACAACCTGCTACTGGAAAGACCACCAGATAAACATAATCGATACTCCGGGCCATGTAGACTTTACAGCTGAAGTCGAAAGAAGCCTCAGGGTTCTTGACGGTGCAGTCGGAGTCTTCTGTGCTGTAGGAGGTGTAGAGCCCCAGACAGAGACAGTCTGGAGACAGGCCGACACTTACTCCGTCCCGCGTATTGCCTTTGTAAACAAAATGGACAGGCTCGGGGCCAACTTCTACAGGGTTCTTGACGAGATGAAAAAGAAACTCAAGGCCAATCCCGTCCCCCTCTTCATCCCTGTGGGAGAGGAGAGCTCATTCAAAGGTGTCATCGACCTTCTGAATGCTAAATACCTGACATTCAGCCAGGAAGACCAGGGAAGTACAGTCACCGAGAATGAAATTCCTGAAGAATACCAGGATAAGTACAATGAAGAAAGAGAAAACCTTATTGATGCACTCTCTTCCTTCTCCGACGAGATTACCGAACTCTACTTTGACGGAAAGGAAATCCCGGTATCTCTCATGAAGGAGACAATCAGGAAGTGCACGATTGAAAGGACAATTCTTCCCGTTCTTGTCGGTTCATCGCTCAAGAACATCGGTGTCCAGACTCTCCTTGATGCAATTGTAGACTATCTTCCATCCCCGCTTGACATCCCGCCGGTGGAGGTCATTAACAGCAAAAATCCCGAAAAGAAGGAGATGCTCTCACATAATCCCGATGGCCCTCTCGAGGCCCTCATCTTCAAGATCCAGGTTGACCCGCACTCGGGCCCGCTGTGCTTTGTCAGAGTCTACTCGGGTACACTCAAGAAGGGTGTTGCTGTCTATAACATATCAAAGGGGAAGAAAGAGAGAATCAACAGACTTGTGAGAATGCATGCAATGAGGGAGGATGACGTCTCTGAGCTAAAGGCTGGGGACATAGGTGTCATCATCGGCTTCAAGCTTGCACAGACGGGAGATACAATCGGAAGTGAAAACCATCCGTACCTTCTTGAGAATATGGTCTTCCCGACTCCGGTGATATCTGTTGCAATAGAACCAAATACCACTTCCGACATGGCAAAACTACAGAAAGCACTGGAGATTCTTGCAATGGAGGACCCGACGTTCACCTATAAGGAAGACAACGAGACGGGGCAGCTTGTCATTTCAGGTATGGGAGAACTGCATCTTGATGTCCTTGTGACCAGGATTACAAAGGAAATGAAGGTAGAAGCCAGAGTCGGTAACCCGCAGGTATCGTACAGGGAATGCATAACAGGTACAGCCGATGGAGAAGAGGAATACGACAGGGTGATCGCCAATAAGGAAAATTATGCAAAACTGCACCTTACCGTGTCACCGACAGGCACAAAGGGAGGCAATATCCTGAAGATTTCTGCCAAAACCAGAGACATCCCCGAAGAGATTATTGAAGCAATCAGAAATGGAATCAATGCGGCATTCTCGAGTGGCATAAAATACGGCTACGAATGCACTGACGTAACAGCAGATGTGACAGAGATAGACTATGACCCGCTCAGGGCCACACCTCTTGCCTTCTCCTCATGTGCTGCACTCGCCTTTGACAGGATATGTTCGCTCGCCAATCCCGTTATCATGGAGCCGATTATGACTGTCCAGGCATCTGCTCCAAGTGAATACATCGGTGATGTGATTTCATCTCTTACTCAGCGTAACGGAATCATACTCAGCATGGAGAGCAAAGAGGCGTTCGATACTGTGACGGCAGAGGTGCCTCTCCGGGAGATGTTCGGCTACACTACCCTCCTCAGGTCCTCCACACAGGGACGGGGAACATTCAGCATGGAATTCGGACATTACGCCGAAAAGAAAGACTGAGAGAAAGGGCTCCGGAGCAAATGGAGCCTTTTTTTATTTCCCTCTTTACAAAAATCATACATTTTTGCTGTTTACGGAAAAAGTTTATTTGACAACTGAAAATCTACTAACTTAAAATTTTTAAGAATGCTTAATTACAAAATAAAAGGAGGTAATGATGAGCGTTGAAACAAAAGAAATCAGGAACGTTGCTGTAGTAGGACACAATGGTACTGGCAAGACAAGTCTTGTTGAAGAGATGCTCTACTATACAGGAGCTATCGCAAAAGCAGAAAAAGTAGACAGTGGAAAGACAACAAGTGACTACACGGAAGAGGAAATCTCAAGAAAGATTTCAGTACACACATCTCTTTCATCTGTACAGTGGAATGGCAAGACAATCAACATTCTCGATACTCCGGGTACGGCAGACTTCGTAGGCGAAGCAATCTGTTCATTCAGAACAGCAGAAGCAGCAATTATGGTAGTTGACGGCAGGGATGGTGCTCAGATTGAGACAATCAAACTCTGGAGAAGACTCGACCAGAGAAAGAAGCCGAGAGCAGTATTCATCAACAAGATGGACAAGGAAAGGGCAAACTCACGTTCTGTCATGGACAATCTTACAGAGGAATTCCATTCGAACTTTGCTCCTGTAACCATCCCGATGGGATATGCCAATGAATTCAAGGGTGTCATCAACCTGATTGAGAATAAGGCATACCTTTTTAAAGAAAACGGCAAGGAAGAAGCTATCGATGTTCCTAAAGAATATGAAGATAGCGTTAACGCATATAGGGAAGAGCTCATCGAGAAAGCTGCAGAAGGCAGTGATGACCTCATTGAGAAATACTTCGAGGAAGGAACTCTCTCCGATGATGATATCAGACGCGGGCTCAGAGAAGGCTTGAAGAGCGACAGTGTCGTTCCTGTATTTGTCGGAGCTTCCGACAAGGGTGCTGGAATCACATCTCTCTTAAACTTCATTTCAAATAACTTCCCGAATCCGGAAGGTGTATGCGAATACATCACAAAGGAAGACGGCACTGAAGAGAGAAACTACCCTATCGGGGCAAAGAGCAGTCCTGAAGCTTACTGCTTCAAAACAACCATCGACCAGTTCTCCGGTAAGCTCAGCTTCATCAAGGTTGTTAATGGTACAGTCACAGGTGAGACCGACCTCTATAACCCGGAAAGCGGAAAGAAAGGAAGACCGGGAAAGGTCTACAGGGCTCTTGGAAAGAAACTCATCGAAGTTGATGCACTTAACGCAGGAGATATAGGTGTTATCACAAAATTCGATCCGGCAGCTACCAACTCAACTCTTGTAGGAGACCCGTCAAGCAAGCTGAAGTTCAAGGCATTGAGCCTGCCGCAGCCGATTTATGAACTCGCCATCTCTGCTTCAGACAAGAAGAGCGAAGACAAGATGAACGATGCCCTCCACAAGATTACCGAAGAGGACCTCACATTCGAGATGAAGTTCAACGAAGAGACAAAGGAATCCATCATCGGAGGTATGGGTGAGCTCCATATAAACATGATCCTCGATAAGATCAAGGAGAAACAGAAAATCCAGATCAACACAAAGGTTCCGAAGATTGCCTACAGGGAAACCATTACAAAGAAGTCAGGACTCAGTGAATATTCACACAAAAAGCAGTCAGGCGGACACGGACAGTTCGGAAGAGTTGTCATTGAAATCTCACCTATCGAGAGAGGACAGTATTACTTCTTCGAGAACACCGTCAAGGGCGGAGCGGTATCGAAGGGATATGTGCCTGGTATTGAAAAGGGTATACACGAAAAGATGGAAGAAGGCTATCTTGCAGGCTATCCTCTTGTAGATATCGGCGTCAATCTCGTCGATGGTAAGGAACACCCGGTAGACTCATCCGAAATGGCATTCAAGCTTGCTGCAAAGGGAGCTATGGATGTTGCACTTGCAAAGGCCGGATGTGTTCTCCTCGAACCTTTCTGCAAACTTGAAGTATTTGTCGACCAGGAATACCTGGGAGCAATCCTTTCAGACCTTTCAGGAAGAAGAGGAAGAGTTCTCGGACAGGAAGATATGGGCCATCTCACATCAGTTAGGGCAGAAGTTCCGATGGCTGAGCTCAGAAGCTATGCTATCGACCTCAAGAGTATGACTCAGGGATCCGGTTCATTCGAACTCGAGTTCGACCACTACGAAACTCTTAACGGTAAGCTTGCCGATGATGTCATCGCAGAGGCTAAAAGAGAGAAGGCAGCACAGGAAAACGCCTGAGTTGCACAAAGATAATTACCATGGCTATCTCATTTTGGGATAGCCATTTTTATTGGATTTCAGTAAATCAAAGAGGGTGTATTCTCCTTTTGGTATATGAGCTCTTCTGTGATACTCCCCGATAGCATATATTAAAAGCTGTACGTCGCTGAAATAATCCTTTACAAAGGCATAAGACTTCACAGCAGGCATACGGAGATTGTTGCGACAATATTCACTTGGCTTCAATCCCGAGCGTTTGAAGTGTTCATATTCTCCCTTTGAATGAATAATCAGCATCTCAATCTCTGGAGCCGTTATTACATTGATGACATCCACCTTGTCAACATAAGCTTTGCTTAACTTGAATTCCTCCTTTCTGGAATCCAAAATGCGTATGATGGAAATTTGATTATCAAACCCTTTACGCAAATACCGCTCTTCAAACTTCTTCGCATTCCTGATTCTGATAACGCGTTCATCAATAATTTCCTCTCTCGAAAAAATCAACATGTCGTTGTCCATCAGGATATCGATGATAGCTTCCTCTGCAGAACCTTCGCATATACATGCCTTATATTTTGCCAATCTCACTCTTTTTCCTCCTCATTTAATCGAGGACATGAGGTTCTTTTTTAATCGTATATATGATTCATACACGGGAGTAGTTCCTTCCAGATATCCACTTTGATATGCATCACTTTTTTTTATATCATTCCGTGTCAAGATTGAGCTTAAATTCTCTGCAGTTATTCCATCATGATTACGTACAATGTAGATTCCATCATTCCTGTCATATTCATCCAGTAGCTCAGGATAATGTGTCGTGTAAATAAGCGCTCCACCATTTCTGTTCATTCGGCTGTCCATAAAGAATCTGATTAATGAAGAAACAATCTCCTTGTTAAAATGATTTTCTATCTCATCTATAAGTAGATACCCTCCAGACTGGAGGACTTGTTTAACCATAGAAAAGGAAATAATTCCCTTAATAGTTCCTGATGAAAGGTATTGTTCTAGTTCCAGTGGATTATTGATGATAATCTCATCCTTTTCCCAGAATTTCAAATGAATGAAAGTCTTACCTTCTGCTTTTTCAAAATAAAGTTTCTCAATTGTGGGATCCAGAAAGGTTGTCACTTCAACAGGAATATCATCCATAAAAGGTAGGACATTGATATTTGTGTATGAAAGCAGGCTGAAAACTTCGGTAGAGTCATTTGTTTTTCTGTTATATGCAATAATGAAACTGACATCATCGGGAAGATACATCTCATTCTTGTTACGAAATGCGGCTGGAGCAATCCCAGAAAAATCTGTCAGATATTTCTTTGATTTCACACTGTCGGCAGGTTTTCTCCAGAGTTTCTCCTCCTGGATTGAATATACATATTCCCCTGTTTTTCCCTTCTCAGAAGTAATCACAGTCTCAAGACAACAGACATCTTTATTGTTGGAATCAAAAAAATATATACACATCGTTGCCTTTTCTGTGTTACCTAGAATATTCTTAACACCAACATGATTAATAGGCTCATTCCTTATTAGTGCTAAAGCAAGACTAATTACCTTCATCACAGAGGTTTTACCTGAAGCATTGATACCTATAAAAGCACATGCTGAATGCAAATAGTAATTGCCGAAAAAGTTATAGAGGCTATCTTTGTCATCCTCGCTAACACGTTGCTGTGCTAAGAAAGAAATATCAAGTTCATCTTTAAAAAGAGGGAGCCCCTGAGCCCTGATGCGAAGTATTTTCATATTAAAAACCTTCCTTTAATACCATTCTTCGTGTTTTTATTATACTTTTTCCATATTATAACTTCGATTTTATTAGAATATCAACGGAATTTTCGTTTTTATACCTTAAACACAGATAAAGAAATGCCCGCTGAACATCTATCCAACGGGCTTATACCTTCTTTCTGTTTCCTGTTCAATAACAGTTTATTTCTTTCTGAAGAATGCCTGAGTATAGCAGGTAGTATATTCAGGGGTAATAAGTGCACTCACTCCGCCCTGAGGGACAAACCCGGCACTAAGCATTGCTTCGATATCGAGTCTGACAGCCTCCTCAACCTCATCCTCTTCCTCTCCGAGTTCCAGTTCTACAATCTCATCATCCACCGGCTCTTCGTCATCTTCATAGAACTCATCTTCGAAAAAATCCTCATCAAGTTCGTCATCAAAGATAAAGTCGTCATCATCATCGTCATCATCGTCGTAATCGCCAATGAAGACCCCGTCATTCCACTCATAGACAATATAGTCACCATTCGGTGTCTCAGCTTTCTGTGCAAGGTATATTGTCCTTCCGTTGATTTCCATTTTGTAAGCCATAATATATCTCCTGGATTTATTATCCTTCACATGTCACCTTTTCTCAAACCAAATTTCATTTATTGTATAATCCTTGCTCATTCCCTTCTGCTCGAACTTGGTGAGCGGTCTCCATGCAACAGGAGGAGCAAAGTCATAGAACGGGTTATAGAGAAGAGGTTCGCCGTTAACAAGTTCAAGCACCTCCTGGGCATATTCCTCCCAATCCGTCACCATGTATATGTAACCGTTCTTCTTTAGTTTTGTTGCAAGAAGATGGAGAAAGCTCGGATTCATTATTCTTCTCTTATGGTGTTTCTTCTTTGGCCACGGGTCAGGAAAGAAGATATGAAAACCCGCAACTGAATTATCGGGAATCATATTTTCAAGGACATCAATGGCATTGAAACGCATTATCCTGACATTGTCTATGTCATTGTCTCCTAGAGTGCCGAGAAGCTTTACAAATCCTTTGAGATAGACTTCAAGCCCAAGATAGTTATATTCGGGTTTAATCAATGCCATCTGGGATGTCACCTCTCCGTTACCGAAACCTATCTCAATTACAACATCCCCGTCATTACCGAAGACTTCCCTGTAGGAAAGCATCTCTCTTGAAAAGAAAAGACAGTATTTTTGAGCATATTTCAGAACCGTCTCCTTCTCCCTGTCCTCAAGCACATTATTTCTGAGAACATAACTCTTTATCGTTCTTTCCTTTCCCTCTCTGACTTCAATTTTGTGCAAAGAGTCAAAAAGTTCCTTCTCTTCCATCAATATAATCTCCTTAGTGTCTCGAGAATCAACACAGCCTTATCCTTAAGCGATACAGTCCCAGTCTCAATCTTCAAATGGTTAAACTCCTTCGGATCAAGCTTCACCCTGCCACCCGACAAAGTAATAAGCTGTACCACCTTAGCCGGATTAAGGATAGCCACCTCTTCAAAGACCACATCCGTAACTCCCCTCACCTCTTTCAGTGATGATATCTTAAGCGACCTGCAAACAGCCTTTATTTCTGCTATCGAGAAGAGGTTCTCCACCTCCTCAGGGGCTGTGCCGTAGCGTGACTCAACTTCACTCTTAAGGCCGTCAAGCTCCCCTATTGTCTTCACTGACGCTATCTTCTTGTAAAGCTCAAACTTCTGCGACGGGTCCTTGATGTAGGAATTGGGGATGAACCCTGTGTAGTCCAGCTGGATAAGAGCATCACGCTCACTCTTCTCATCACTCTTCGTGAGGCGGTTTATCTCCTCCTCAATGAGCCTCAGGTACATATCGAGTCCGACAGCCTCAAGATGTCCGGACTGCTCACGTCCGAGTATATTTCCAGCTCCCCTTATCTCCATATCCTTCATGCTTACCTTGAATCCGGAACCGAGCGATGTGTTTTCGCTCAGGACTCTGAGTCTCTTGAGTGCATCGGCATTGAGCGACGACCCGTCAGGGTAGAAAAGATAGCAATATGCCTTCCTGTCACTTCTTCCGACTCTTCCACGCAATTGATACAGTTGAGAGAGCCCCATCCTGTCTGCCCTGTCTACTATGATTGTATTTACATTCGGTATATCTATACCGTTCTCTATTACAGTTGTCGAGACAAGTATCTGCACCCCCTCATAGATGAAGCGGTGCATAACCTCCTCCATTCTGTCTCCGTCCATCTGGCCGTGAGCAGCTTCAATCACTGCCCCGGGAATGAGTGTCTGAAGAGCCATGACAACTTCCTCAATGTCTTCAACACGGTTATGTAGATAGAAGACCTGTCCACCCCGCTGGAGTTCCTTCTCGATTGCATCCTTTACAATTGAAGTGTCATATTCCCCGATATACGTGTCTATCGGCAGTCTCTCCCTTGGAGCTGTTGTCAGAAGAGACATATCTCTGACCTTCAGAAGGGACATATAGAGAGTACGCGGGATTGGGGTTGCAGAGAGCGTAAGGGAGTCAATATTATGTTTCATTCCCTTTATCTTCTCCTTGTCCCTGACACCGAAACGCTGCTCCTCATCGACTATCAGGAGTCCCAGGTCCTTGAATGAAATGTTCTTTGAGAGAATTTTATGAGTTCCGAAAAGTATGTCGACTGAGCCGTTTTTCACACCCTCAAGAACCTCCCTGTTCTCCTTTGCAGAGACAAACCTTGTAGAGAGACCGCTTCTGACAGGAAAATCGCTGACTCTTCTTTTGAAGTTTTCATAGTGCTGCTGTGCAAGAATCACGGTAGGAGCAAGAAAGGCAACCTGCTTTCCGCTCATTACAGCCTTGAACGCTGCACGGAATGCTATCTCAGTCTTGCCGTAGCCGACATCCCCGCATACAAGACGATCCATACACCTGTCAGACTCCATGTCTGCCTTAATTTCCTCTATGCACTTAATCTGGTCCGGAGTCTCAGTAAACGGGAAAGCAGCCTCAAATGTCACCTGCCAGTCGGTGTCCCTGCTGAACGGGTATCCGGGGGTATGCTGACGCATTGCATAGAGGTGCACAAGTTCCTCGGCCAGCTGTGCCGCATTCTCCCTGGCCTTCTCCTTCTTCTTAGCCCAGTTGGCACTCCCCATACTGTCAAGCTTCGGGGGCTTTCCGTCATTACCTATATACTTCTGTACAAGGTTAGCCTGTTCAATCGGAACATAGAGGGCTTCACCCTCACTGTACCGTATTTTTATATAATCGCGCTCGGTCTCACCATTCTTCACCCTGTCAATCTTCTCAAACTGACCGACGCCGTAATTTATATGAACCACATAATCACCGGGTTTGAGAGAAACAAATGAATCAAGTGGTGATGAGAGTGTTTCAACAACAGTCTTCACCCTCTTTTTACGCCTTCCGAAGATTTCAGAGTCGAGTATGACGGAAATTTTATCGTCACTAAGCATGAAGCCCGAGTCAATCTGGGAAACGGAAATATCGAGATTAAGGGAGCTGAAAACACTCTCCAGCCTTACCTTCTGGATATTTGTCGGAGCAAGTACGAACACCTTCCATCCACCGTCAAGCATGGCCTTTACTTCATCTTTGAAGAATGTCACATTCCCAAAATATGAGTGTGACGGTTCGACACCGAAATGGTGATAAGTATTCTTCATTATCTCATGTATGATAATCCCTCTCTTCAGGGAGGAGTGGAAATCATCCCAGGGCATAAGATATTCCGTCACAGGCGGTGCATCAGCATTCTCTCTGTAGGCTTCACGATATCTGTCGCGTGCCTCGTTCTCAAGTGCCTTAAAGGAAGAATCTGTCTTCTCCAGGGAAGTTATGATAAAGTAATCATCATCCCTCAGAAATGCCTTTATATTCACCATGCTTAGATTCTTCAAAGAGCCTTCCCTCATAAGGGGGATTGTGACCGACCGCACCGAATCCGTCTTCTCTTCATTATCGGGAAGAAACGAGACTATCCTTTCTATCCTGTCCCACTCAAGATATATCCTGTATCTTTTATCTCCTGCAAAAGGAAATATTTCAATCACCTCTCCCCTGAGTGTGAATGTTCCCTCCTCTGAGGAATTCTGGCTACGGTAATAACCGCTCTCAATAAGGAGGGAGGAGAATGAGTCCACGTCAAGTTCCTCACCGCATTTGAGAGTATATGAGAACGAGAGGAGAGACTCCATTGAAAGAAATGGGGTCAGGAAAGACCTCAGGGAAAGCACAGCAACGGCATGCTTTGCATCCATAAACTTTTCCTGAGCTTTCTTACGAGAATAATTGATTCTCTTCTCAATGAACTCTGAGTAGAGTGTGCGACCATCCGAAGGGATGAAGATGACAGAAGTATTTTTATCCTGTGAAAGGGATTCAGCGATATTCTTTGCCTCATCTTCCGTGGCAGTAAGGACGACAGTACGTCCTCCCCTTTTATCTGAAACGGCCTTTATGAACCTTATAAGGGGATAGTACATGAGAGAATCAACATCGACAAGGGTATCGGGAGAGGAGAGAAAAGCCTTGTAAGCACTGCTTTTCCTGATATATTCTAATACCACATCTTCAATCTGCTGCATCAAAGGGAAATATAGCAAAAATAAATGGACTACTCAATTGACATAGGTAAACAGGAACTCGATTTGTTGGAAAAAAAGATTCTCCAGCTCGGGAAATGGGCTGTTGAAAAGCAGAAGGATCTCCATGTCAGATACAAGGAGGACAAATCTCCGGTAACTGAGGTCGACCTTACGATATCGGGGGAAATCATCAGGACAATCAGAAAGCTCTTTCCGGGGTGCGGGATTATCACGGAAGAGGAGGAGACTGGATATACTCCGGAGGCTCCCTTCACATTTGTTCTCGATCCGATTGACGGCACAGATGTCTACTCACAGGGACTTCCATCATTCTGCATTGCACTCGGCATTCTTGACTCCTCTTTCTCCCCGGTAGGCGCAATATGCTATGCGCCCCGCTTCGGAAGGGGAACAGATGACGGACTTCTATTGCGTCTCAATCCTGGAGAAAAGCCGACTGTCAACGGGGAAGAACTCATGCTTGACAGAGAGAAGAAGGAAAACGGCCCGATTTGGCAGCTAACTGTCTCCTCATCTTTGGTGAAAATTGTCGATTTCACGTCATACAGTGGAAAAATCAGGATTTTCGGCTCCCAGATACTCCAAATTCTCTCTCCTGCCCTCTTTTGCAATATTACGGCAAGCATCAACGAACCCTGCTATATTTGGGACTATGCCAGTGCACATGCAATCATCAAGAGTCTCGGCATGGACCTCTATACCCCGACACTCGAACCTTTCACATACTCCCAGGACTTTCTTTCCCGAAGGAGATGCTCAACAATAACTTACGGAGGTTTCAGAAATACCGTTGAAAAGCTAGTCGGAATCTGTCCGCCACTCAATGGGAATAAGGAAATAATCCACAATTGAGAAGAATATGTTACAACTCCTCATCGAAGAATGCCTGCAGCACACCGTAGGCCTGGAGAGAGTCACGTTTCTTTATGATGAAGGTTAACACGTTGAGTGTTGAGACTATCTCATAGATGTTGATGTTCTCCCATGCAAGCTTTCTCGTTGCAAGGTATGTGATTCCGGGTGTCTCAAGGAAATTGTTGCCCTTGAATGATATCGTAAGGGCCACCATATCCTCCTCCCTGTTTATGACGCTCTCACCGACAAGAAGTGCATCAAGTGAAGATTTGTACTTGTCAGAGATTGTGACAACTGTCTCATATTCACCGATTGATATGTTTATAAAGTCCCCGTTGTCCTGTTTTATAAGTCCGTAGAGGGTACTTATATTATTTATAAAGGAAGACGAACGCTTTATGTTCACGTCATAGATATTGGTCTTCATCGATATCTCATAGTCAATCTTATTCGACTTCTTCTCTATGTGATTAAGTTTCTTCAGATCCTGCGTATAACGTCTTATTGCCATAACTATGCTTGCAGAAGAGACCTCTGAGCCATACAGGGCCTCAACCTTGGGTTTGATGAATACGGCAAGGTTCGAATAAGATATCACCTCCTGGATAAGCATTTCAGAGATAAACGGACTGCGGTTGATGATTTCCTTGACATAGAATGCAACTGAACTTGCCATAACTTTCTCCCGTGTTATTTTTCTAACGTTATGTTATAATTTAAACACAAACAAGCAAAAAAGGCAACAAAACACGTACAATTAACATTTATCAAGTGTAGCAATGAATAATATAATGAAACAATGAATTGCCCTAAATGTGGAAAAGATCACGATAAGGTATTGGAGTCACGGTCCAACAAGGACGGTACTTCGATAAGACGCAGACGCCTCTGCCTGGAGTGCGGTTACCGTTTCACGAGTTATGAACATATTGAGCGCAAGCCTGTCGTCGTCATAAAGAAGGACGGTTCCCACCAGACATTCGAGTTGGCCAAAGTTGAAAGGGGAATCCGCACATGCACAGAAAAACTTCCTGTAAGCCAGGAGGCAATTGACATGACCCTCCGGGAAATCGAGGATGAGGTATACGCAATTGCACAGGAAAACCGTAATCAGATTTCAAGCATGGAAATCGGAGAGACTACGCTAAGGCATCTCTACAAGATGAGTCCTGTGGCTTATGTGCGTTTTGCCGCAGTCTACCGGGCCTTCGACACTCTCGACCAGTTCATCAATGAGATTGAAGAGCTGACTCATTGATTCTTTCGTCTGTCAAACCACTTTCCAGTCTGGCTCTGGTCTATCTCGTCATTGAGATGCTCAGGCTTCAGGATTTCGTTTGCTGAGTCAAGTGCAAAGTTGTCCGTCATTCCCGCAACATAGTCCATAATCATGCGCCTGTCGGAGCCCTCCTTTGCGATATAGACATCACGCATCTCCTTGATATGGTTATAAAAGCCTGCCGCAAGCATATTTCTCTCTTCTATGTAACAGCTTTCTTCAAGAGCAAAAGCATCATAAATCGATTCAAGGTAGTCAGTTATAAGTGACAGCACACGGTAGAAATAGCGCGAATACCCGTCAAGAATCCTACTACGGTATATATTCTCATAATTGAAGTCACTGAAAGCCCTGACTGCATCATAAACATTGTCGGAGAAACCTATTCCGTCCCTCTCTGAAGCAGTATCTATCAGGTTACCTATGAGCGAGTTGATAATCTGGGAGTTGTTGATTCCGATTCTGTCCTTCACGATATCGGGAAGATTATCCTCATTGATGATTCCGAGTCTTACCGCATCCTCATAGTCCCTCCCGAGATAAGCAATGGAGTCGGAGAAGCGCACTATAACCCCTTCATAGGTTGATGGAACAAGCCCCTTACGTGATGTTATTGACGAGAGATCCTTTATAGTGTTTGTCGGATGCATTCTCCTGGAGAGTGCCTCGCCGTTATGAGAAACAATGCCGTCCCTGACTGCATAGGTGAGGTTAAGACCGTTACCGTTATTGGAAAGGAAATCGACAACCCTGAGTGAGTTCACTTCATGCTCAAACTCTCCCAGTCCCCTTATCTTCGAGAATTGAGATATTATCCTCTCTCCCGTGTGTCCGAACGGGGTATGGCCAAGGTCGTGTCCCATTCCGATTGCCCAGGCAAGTTCTGTGTCGAGTCCGAGTGGCCGGCAGATAGTCGAGGCTATGGAGGCGACATGGAGCACATGCTCAATTCTTGTGCATATATGGTCATTCGAAGGAGCATAGAATACCTGTGTCTTATGCTTTAGTCTTCTGAACGCGGAACTGTGGATTATTGCGGTAGTATCACGAAAATAGGATCCCCTGATATCTTCCTTTCTCTCTTTCACCCTTTCCTGTAACAATGACTGAGTTATCTTATTTTCAAGTTTTTCCACTTCTTCTTCTCCTCAACAGTCTATATAATACTACCAGAGGAGACAAAAGTGCTAAATATAATTATCCCGCTGTTTGCAGTTCTTATTGCCTTTCTTGCCACTCTGGCCTGCATAAGGTTCGCACTTACCCGGCAGGGAAGACTCTATTGGATAATCCCGGTATTCATCTCACTCATACTCTTCTACCAGAATCTCAGCATACTTCTGCAATACGGCTCGTCAGATGAGGCGTACCCTCTCACCTTCACATCCATCCTTCCCCTTTCGCTCTCTATTCTCTGGTATGCGATGGTAGTCTCCTTCCATTATGCGCTCAAGACAAACAGGGAATACAACAAGTATGTCGAGGAATCACGCTCAACTTTCAATGAGGCAAACTTCATCTCTAAAATGGAGGCAAGGCAACGCAGAAAGGAAGATAGAGAAAAGAATGAGATAATCAGAAACAGTACAAAGGATGTCAATATCCCCGAGTATACATTCCCCGATGAGAAATACTGAAAAAAGAAAGTCTCTCTTCTTTGAGTTCATCCTGTTTTAATGTATAATCATCTTTTATGAAAAACTCACTCTTCTTTGCTGGTATCAAACATTCGGGAAAGTCCCTCTACAGCAGGCTCGTTGCAAAGAGGCTGGGACTTGAATGCTTTGATCTTGATAAACTTATCCTTGAGAAGACAGGGGCAGAAAGCATACGTAGTTACTATGTCACATACGGAAAAAACAGTTTCCAGAAAGAGGAAAACGATGCATTTGCAACCCTTAGAGAAAAAACCGCGGCCCCGTATGTACTTTCACTCGGAGGGGGGGCAGCAGACAACACAGCTCTTCTTGACAGCATAAAAAAAGAAAAATACAACGTCCTTATCTACCTCTGGAGGGAAGAAAGTCTCATACTTCCACGCATCCTCAAAGACGGAATTCCCCCGTTTCTTGACAGTAATAATGTTGAAGGATCTTTTCATGAACTCTACCTAAGGAGGGATGCTGTATACAGAGAGAAGGCCGACCTCATCATAGATCTCGGCAAATATGACGACAAGGAAAACAAAGTCAATATGATAATCACATCTCTCAGGGAGAATGGCTATGTCAGGTAACACATTCGGACGTTTATTCACTTTTACAACTTTCGGCGAATCCCACGGCGAGGCACTCGGCGTTGTGCTTGACGGGTTCCCGTCACGTATTAAAGTAGATCACGACATGCTCCGCGACATGCTCTCACGCCGTTCTCCTGGCAGAAGCAGTCTCACAACACAAAGAAAGGAAGCGGATGAGTACACAATACTCAGCGGTGTTTTCAATGGTTTTACGACAGGTGCGCCTATTGCCGTTATTGTATATAACACAAACCAGAGGAGCAGTGACTACTCTCCTCTCGAGCATGTATTCCGTCCCGGACATGCAGACTATACTTACAATGCAAAGTACGGAATCAGAGACTACCGTGGAGGCGGAAGGAGCAGCGGACGGGAGACAGTTTCCCGCGTTATTGCAGGTGCTTTCAGCAAGATGGCCCTTAAAAGAGAGGGTATAGAGATTGATGCCGGTCTTGTGGGGGTCGGAAAGGCCAAGGCCAGCAACTACCTCTGGGCTCCGCCGTTCAAAGCCCCGCTCTATGCCCCTGAATGTGATGAGCTGTCACTTATGGAGGAAGAGATCAGAAAAGCAGGTGAAGACGGAGATTCCGTCGGAAGCACGGTGGAGTGCCACATCAGAAATGTTCCGTCCGGGCTTGGAGAGCCGGCTTTCGACAAGCTTGATGCCCTTCTTTCCCATGCAATCTTCTCACTGGGAGGAGTCAAGGGATTTGAAATCGGATCAGGATTTTCAGCCTCATCTGAGAGAGGAAGCTTAAACAATGATGCAATTGTCATGAAGGACGGAAAACCCGGATTTCTGACAAACAATGCCGGCGGAATTCTCGGAGGCATCAGCAACGGGGACGAAATCATATTCAAATCCTACTTCAAGCCGACACCATCCATCAGACTCGAGCAGAGAACAATTACAGATAAAGGTGAGGAGACTACACTCTCGGTTTCGGGGCGTCATGACCCGTGTATAGGGCCACGTGCCGTTGTTGTCGTTGAAGCAATGGCGAGTGCCGTCATTCTTGACTCTCTTCTCATCAGCAGGGCTTACAGGCATGAATATTGACAGACCATTGATGATTCAAAGTGACAGGACAATGCTTCTTGACGTACATTCGCCATGCTATGACGAGTGCAGGAAGGAGATAACCAGATTCTCATCCCTTATAAAAAGTCCGGAACATATCCACACCTATGAGCTGACACAACTTTCAATATGGAATGCAATAAGTCTCGGTTATGATGAAGGCACCATCATATCGAGTCTCAAACGATGGTCGCGTTTCGAAATCGACCCGAGAGTGCTCTTCTTTATCTCTGAAACTGCATCCCGCTACGGCAATCTCATAATGGAGGAATATGATGACTCGTCATATATTCTGTATGTAAAAAGATCCCTGCTCTACACTCTCCTTAAGAGTGACGCCTCTCTTAAAAAATATCTGAGACCACAGGATAATGAAGAGGCCTTTCTCCTCGATACTGTCTGGAGGGGAAAAATCAAGGCTCTACTGATAAAAAAGGGATATCCTGTAATCGACTCAGTTCCTCTTAAAAAAGGAGGACCGCTCGATATAACGCTCAGGGAAAATATCTCTTTGAGAGATTACCAGAAAGAGAGCCGGGATGCCTTCCTCTCACAGGGAGGCTTTGGAACAGTTGTCCTTCCATGCGGGAGCGGGAAGACAATAGTCGGACTTGGTGTGATGGACGCACTCAAGACAAAGACTCTCATACTCTGCCCGAACGTCACGGCTGTCCACCAATGGATAAGGGAGATTAAGGACAAGACAAATCTCCAGGACGGCGATATCGGGGAATATACCGGGCAGACAAAAGACATAAAGGATGTGACTATATGCACTTACCAGGTTCTTGTCTACAGTACGATGAAAAAGTGTGAAGACGGGACAGAGGAGAAAGAATGGCCAAACTTCAGTCTATTCAAAAGTAATGACTGGGGCCTTGTAATTTACGATGAAGTTCATATGCTTCCGGCTCCCGTATTTGCAATAACGGCAGAAATCCAGGCCATACACAGACTAGGCCTCACAGCAACCCTTATCAGAGAGGACGGGAAGGAGGACGAAGTCTTCACACTTGTAGGCCCCAAGCGCATTGACATACCGTGGGTTGAACTTGAGACAAAGGGCTTTATAGCAAAAGCCTGCTGTGTTGAAGTGAAGGTTCCGCTTGAAAAGAATGACGAAATTCCATACGCCCTTGCCACCAAGGGTGAAAAATACAGGATAGCTGCAGAGAACAGAAAGAAACTTGATGTAACTGAGAAACTTCTGAAACGGCATGAAGGAGAACAGATTCTCATTATCGGACAGTATATCGACCAGCTTGAATACTTCAGAGATAAGTTCGGCTTTCCTCTTATCACAGGCTCAACAGGCAACAGGAAAAGAGACGAGCTCTATGAAGATTTCCGTGCAGGAAGGATAAAGGTACTCATCGTAAGCAAGGTTGCCAACTATGCTGTCGACCTTCCAGACGCAACTGTCGCCATTGAGATTTCAGGCTCCTTCGGTTCCAGGCAGGAGGAGGCACAGAGACTCGGGAGGATATTGCGCCCAAAGGAGAAAGACTCGCACTTCTACGTGCTTATCACTGAATTCACTGCAGAAGAGGAGATGAACAGCAAACGTCAGAAATTCCTTGCAGAACAGGGATACAGTTACGCTATCGAGAGGTTTGAGTAATGCTGAGTATGCTTCCCCTTCTCGATGACGATATTACCCTGCGTATCACAAAATCTGCCATTACCGGTACTCCGGACCCTCTTCTTGAGGAGCTGGGACTCACAAAAGAAGGTTGCGTCACAGAAAAAGGAGAGAAAATCTGGTCACTCTACCCGTTCTTCGGTAGCGGTACAATCACAGAGAAGCGTTACCCGTCATTGATCTTTTCATTCATCCTTGGCGGAATGAAGGGAGACGTAGGAGCATTCTTTCCTTATATTCCCATAAATGAGATAAAGACTGCTGCTCTGTGGATTGAAAGTGGCATGAAAAAGCTTGGGCTTATCATGAAAGACCGGAGAGTTAATCTGGAGGCAGCCCGTGCATTCATGTCACTTACGACTCCGGAGCGATTGAGTTATATCATCTCAGCCGAAAAGGAGGTGGATGCAGAAAAAGCAAAAAGAGCACTCTTTATCCTCTCCTCCCTCAACGGTCTCAGAAAAGAGGAAGCACACCGCATTACCGAGGCAGTATATGCTTACTCTTCAGTTTCATTAGATATTGAAGAAGCAATTGATATGGGTATTGTATATGAAGAAAATGGACTCTACACGTCATATGACATGACCCGCTATCCCTCCAGCGGATTCTCCCTCTCCTCAGATATGACAATCCTCTACCCTGGAAATGATGACAAAGACATTTACCTTATGGCCTCACCGGTAAGCTATGACGGAAACACATCCCGCTGGGTCATAACCAAAGAGTCAATAAGAAGGGCATTCGACCTTGACCTCACTTCCTCCAAAGTCATATCAATTCTTAGGGGATACTCCTCTTACGGCCTGAGTGACTCCCTCATAAACCAGATAGAAAGCTGGGAGCGCGAATACAGCCAGATTAGAATCACCAATGGGACAATTGTCAGGGTAGAGCCGAGATTCGCCCCCCTTTTCAGCATGGCTCCGTTGAAGGATTACATTACAGATACACTCGCTGAAGGTGTCTACATTGTTGACCCTTCATCCCTAGATGATATGAGGCAGCAGCTTGGCGAATACGGAATCAGCACACCATCAAGAGTCCGGGGACCGGAGTTCAGCAAAGAGGTAAAACCAGCATATAACTTTCATCCACTCGAAAATGACATGAAAGTTCCGTCAGAACGTGAAATCACCTTTGACAAAAGCGCCTACACAGCCCTTCTCAAAAGTGCAGAAAATCCGTTTGAAAGAATTCTTGTTTCATCTCACCTTTACTTTGGAGGGAATGAAAAGGAGCGGTTCCAGTTCACAGACGGTCTTGATTATCAGAAAAAGAGGTCGCTTATACTCGAAGCAATGAGAAAAGGGAACAAAATCTATATCCTCTATGCAGACGGGAGTTCCATGCTCGTCAAACCCTTTTCAGCTGACGGAGACAGAGTCTCTACAGATAACGGCAGTTTAGCAATTTCAAAGATATGGAAGGTGACACAGCTCCCCGGCTTCGTCACTTCTGAAACGGCTCAAGTCCCTTCGGATAGTGATACCCCGTAAAACTCTCGAACTGGAGTTTTCCCTGACTGAGAAGCATCTCGATACCGTAATGAAGAGTGCACCCCTTCTCCTCTGCAGCTTTGAGAAAAGCTGTCTTATGGGGTTTGTATACGATATCGTAGGCAATCTCGGAGCCCGTGAAGTTGAAATCGGGAACAGGATTGTCCTTAGTGCTGTTAAGTCCGACCTTTGTTGCCTGGACAACAAGATCCGCACTTCCCTCATATTTTTTATAGTTGTCGAGGCTGTCGTATTGGGCATTGAACTTTGCGGCAAGTCTTCTTGCCCTGTCAAGGGTACGGTTGAGAACAGTCACCCTAACTCCTCTTCCGGCAAGTGCCCACACAATGGCATCAGCAGCTCCACCCGCTCCAATGACCAGTGCACTCTTTATCCTTCCGCTTTCTATATCACCCTCAATCGGGGAGAGAAAGCCATAGTAGTCAGTATTTGTTCCCTTCCACATATTTGGGACCCTTATGACAGTATTACATGACCCTATTTGCTTGACTTCCCTTGTGATGTTTCCCAGATACTTCAGTACATCCACCTTATACGGAACAGTAACAGAGAATCCTCTCATTCTGAGCATCTCGGCAAGCATCATGAATGACCGGATGGAATCAGCAGGAAACGGACAATATATTGCATTGTAGTTGATGGCAGCAAAGCCGGGATTCTGTATCTGGGGAGAGAGGGAATGCATTACAGGGTTTCCCACTATCCCGTATATCCCGGTACGGTCATTCACCCTGTCGGAGCGGTAGAGTTCCTTGAGGTCCCTAACACTTATCATGCCGGGAGCAATACCCTCCTTAGAGACAGAGGAGCCGAAAGTGAGGATAGAACCCATCTTCCTGTAGAGGACCCTCGTACATACTCCCCAGTCTCCCATGCCTATGACAATCTTCTCAATGTCTTTAAGTTCATCATTAATCCTGAAGAGTGTCATGACATCACTTATCGAGTGGGGAGTCACAGCTATCTTGGCAATGTCTCCACGCCTCGAGAGTGCCATGAGATGTGAAAAGATGTCTTCCGGAACCTTCTCGAAGTCATGATATGACCGTATAATCCGCACACCCTTTGCCCGTGCCGTCTCCTCAACGTCATTCTTCTTGACGTCATCCTCGATATCGACATAAGCAAATTTCCCGCCGTTCAATGTGGCTATCATCAGACTGCGTCTATTGCGTTCCGTCATATTGCACTTTCCGCCGTCCTGTGTTCTGCGGCATGTGAGGATTACAGGGAGATCAACAAGTGACGGAAATAAGGATGCCTTCTTCTGTTCCTCAGGGGAAAGAAGATCCAGTCTCAGCTCACAGATATCTATGTATGACCGGTTATCCCTGAACTCTTTCAGATTATCTTCAATTGTAGGCCCGGATAAAGTAAGGCAAATCACATCAAACTCCAATGGAAATTTTAAAACAATTGAGTGTGAGGTTCAACACAAAATTTCCCCACTTCCTCAAAGAGGACAATCCGGGTAAACTTTCACCGGAGTCATATGTGAAGAACCTGCAATTGAAAGAGCTTAAACTCTCATTCGGAGAGAGAGAAATCCTTAAGGATGTACAATTCAACATGAATGAAAAGACCCGTGCATGTCTCTGTGGTGCAAACGGCTCGGGAAAGACAACCCTTCTAAAAGCACTCTCCGGCCGGATCACACCGGACAGCATATCACTCTCGATTACAAAGGGATGCCGGTTCTCATATCTTGAACAGGCAGATGTTGTACTGGAAGACAAAGACATATACTCCATAGCAGAGGAAGGCTACTCACGGTTCTCTTCTCTTCTTGAGGAACTTGAAGAGGAAGGACTGAAGGCAGAAAAAGGCGGAGATGAGGCAATCAGGGCAGCTGAGAGGATAAGTGAAATCCACGACACATTGCTCGACTCCGGCTACTATGACCGTAAATCCAGAATAGAGACAATACTCCAGGGACTGGGATTCACCCAAAATGATTTCTCCAGGCCATCAAGAGAGTTCTCCGGAGGCTACCAGATGCGTGCAGCACTGGCGCGCATTCTTGTCGAAAATCCCGATTTCCTCTTTCTCGACGAGCCGACAAACTATCTCGACATCGAGGCTCTGACCTGGCTTGAAGGCTACCTGAAGAGTTTTTCCGGGGGCCTGATGATTGTCTCCCATGACCAGGAATTCCTGGATGACCTTGTAAGCGAAGTCTATGAACTCTTCTCGGGGAGGCTCACCCGCTACAGTGGCAACTACTCCAAATACCTTGAAACAAGAGAGATGGAAATTGAAACGCTCAAGAAAAAAGCCGAGAAACAGCAGGAGGAGATTGAAAGAACAGAGGAGTTCATCGAGCGTTTCCGTTACAAGGCAACAAAAGCCAGGCAGGTCCAGTCAAGGGTAAAAATGCTCGACAAAATCGATATCATCGAAGTGCCGGGGCACCTGAGGAAACTCCACTTCACATTCCCTGACTGTCCTCATTCTGCCAATGAGGTGCTGAAAGTAGATAACCTTTCCAAGTCATTTGGAGATAATCATATCTACACAAACTTCTCCTTCCTTGTCAAAAAGGGAGAGAGACTTGCCATCACCGGACGTAACGGCAAGGGCAAGTCAACCCTTCTAAGGATCCTTGCAGGCGTTGATGATGCTTACACAGGTACCGTCAGGGAAGGTAACGGCGTCATAAAAGGATACTTTGCACAGGATACTGAAAAGACACTTTGTGACAGCAACAACCTCATTGAGGAACTCGAAACTGTTGCCACAACTTCAGACCAGCCGAGGCTGCGTAACCTCCTGGGATGTTTTCTTTTCAGCGATGATGATGTCTTCAAGAAGGTGAAAGTGCTCTCCGGGGGAGAAAAATCGCGTCTTGCACTGTTAAAGATTCTCATCCATCCCTCGAACCTGCTGCTCCTGGACGAGCCGACAAACCATCTCGACATCTCTTCAAAGGACATGCTCCTTGAGGCCATTAAAAATTACGAAGGGACAGTTGTCTTTGTCTCGCACGACAAACACTTTATTAAGAATCTCGCGACCCGGATTCTATATATCTCGGATGAGGGGCCGGTTTTCTTCGACGGGGACTGGGACTACTTTGAACGTAAACTTGAGGAGAAGGAAGCCCAATGGGCTGTAAAACGTGAGAGCGAAAAAAGCTCAGCTCCATCCAAGGCCCCGTCCTCTTACACAGAGGAGAAAGCAAAAAAGAATAAAATCAATTCCCTTACAAGGGAACTTGACGGCATAACCTCAAAGATAGAGAAACTTGAGGAGGAGATCAGGGGACTGGAAGAAGAATCGGGTAAAGCCGAAGTGTACTCTGTCGCCTCAAAAATCAGAGCGGTCCTTGAGGAAAAGGAAAGAAAGGAGAAGGAAAAGGAACATCTGGAGGAAGAGTGGCTTCAAAAGGAGGAGGAAAGGGAGGAACTTCTCAATGGATAAGATAGTAGAGCCCTCAGCAGAGCAGCTCCGGCTTGGAAAGCTTCTTAAGGAAGTTGTCCTGGCTTCCTCTTCTCCCAACCGCAAAAAGCTCATTGAGAATTGCGGAATAACCGTCCGCACATTCACTCCATCGGCAGATGAATCGACAGAAGGCTATACAACAGAAGAGGCTATGCTCAAGAATGCCAGAGTCAAGATGGAGGCTTATCTTTCGTCTGTGGCATTTGATGATTCACTTTATGCCTTCTCTGCTGACACACTCGTGAGTCTGGACGGAATTCTCCTGGGTAAACCCGTATCCTGGGATGATGCACACAGGATGCTGTCACTTCTCAGCGGGAGGAGACAGACAGTTTACACAGGATGTGCAATATATTTCCCGTCACAAAGCAGAATGGAAGTATTCTGTGACAGAGCTGACGTCATCTTCAGAAATCTGGAGGAAGACGAAATACTCTCATACCTTTCATCTGGAGAATGGAATGGTGCCGCAGGTGCCTACAGACTCCAGAAAACAGGATACTCCCTCATAGATAGAATAGACGGTGACTGGACGACAGTGGTAGGCCTTCCGGTTAAGAGGATAATTGAAGAGCTAACCAAGTAGCTCGTCATAGTGTTCAAGTCCGAGCTGGAGTATCTTGGTTATATGATCATCGGAAAGCCTGTATATGATATTCCTTCCGTCCTTTCTGAATTTCACGAGGCGGGAAGCTCTGAGCAACTTCAGCTGCTGTGATACTGCACTCTGGCTTATGGAGAGGTTCTCGCTTATCGTACTCACCCCCACCT
The DNA here is from genome assembly GCA_963640795.1 of bacterium. Classification (GTDB taxonomy): domain Bacteria; phylum Spirochaetota; class Spirochaetia; order Sphaerochaetales; family Sphaerochaetaceae; genus Ornithospirochaeta. The sequence goes on from CAVIAZ010000004.1 coordinate 30,158, forward strand.
CTTCATTCTGCCAGAGGTAGAAGAGAATTCTGAGCCTTGTCGGATCCCCGAAGACCTTGAAGAAGTCAGCCATATCAACAATCTCTTCATCACTTATTCTGATTTCTTCCATTTGAACCTCACTTCTGTTTGTGTATATAATACTCAATTAATTATTTTTGATGAAGTTGTTTTATGGAGGAAGACATGACAGTAGACAAAGAGAAAGCCAGGCTTATCCTTGGAGACGGGAAAGAATTGAAGCTCGACGTCATTGAAGACAACATGGGCGGAAAATCACTCGACATATCAAAGCTGAGGAAAGAGACGGGCTACATAACATACGACCCGGGATTCATGAACACTGGTTCCTGCATGTCATCCATCTGTTTTATTGATGGGGAGAAGGGAATATTAAGGTACCGTGGCTACTCCATCGAGGACCTTGTTGAGAAATGCGACTTCATCGAGGTTGCCTTCCTTATGGTGAAGGGGTACCTTCCCACACTCGAGGAAAGACAGCGCTACCAGGAACTTCTGAACAGGCATTCCCTTCTACATGTGAATATGAAGGAATTCCTCAGAGGCTACCCCTCGGATGCACACCCGATGAGTATCCTTGTCGCCATGGTCGCTTCACTATCAGCATTCTATCCGGAGCTTGAGGAGAGAGACCCGGAGGAGAACATAGACCTCACAGTTACAAGACTCCTCTCAAAGATGAGAACGATAGCCGCATATACATACAGGCAGATGGAGGGGACGGAGTTCCTCGAGCCTAAATATGAATACTCGTATTGCGAGAACTTCCTGAACATGATGTTCCATACATCGGTCAACAACTACACTCCGAATCCAGTGCATGTGAAGGCACTCAACCAGCTTCTGATTATCCATGCCGACCATGAGCAGAACTGCTCAACAACAGCTGTCAGACTCGTTGGCTCGAGTGAGGCCAACCTCTACGCGAGTGTTGCTGCAGGTTGCTGTGCCCTCTGGGGGCCCAGACACGGAGGTGCCAACATGGCTGTCATGAACATGCTCTCGAAAATCAAGAATGACAACCTCTCGATAGATGAAGTCATAAGAAAGGCTAAGGACAAGAATGATACATTCCGTCTCTCGGGATTCGGACACAGGGTATATAAAACATTTGACCCGAGAGCGAAGATAGCAAAGAAAATCTGCCTCGAAGTAATGAATTCAACCCATCAGCATGACACCCTTCTCGATATAGCAATGGAACTTGAGGAAAAGGCTACACATGACGATTACTTTGTTGAACGTCACCTCTACCCTAATGTCGATTTCTACACAGGAGTCACATTCAGGATGCTCGGAATTCCGGCCAACCTCTATACCGTTCTCTTTGCCATGGGAAGGCTTCCGGGATGGATTGCCCATTGGCTTGAATGGAGACATGACGAGTACATGAAGATCGGACGTCCCAGACAGGTTTATACGGGTTTCCCCGAAAGGGAGGTAGTTGCAATTGAAAACCGCTGAGGCTGTCGTCTTCGACTTCAACGGCACTCTCTTCTTCGACTACAATGAGAACAGGGATGCCTGGAATGAAATATCATTAAAGTACAGGGGAAGACTCTTCACAGGGGAGGAGTATGACTCGATGATGGGGATGACGGATCTCCTCTGTGCTGAGAAAATTGTCGGTAAGAGAGATATCAGCTTTCTTGAAAAGGTTGGAGAGGAGAAGGAGGAAATATACCTCCGTCTATGCAAGGAAAGAGGCCTCACCATTGAAAAGGATGCCGTCACTTTCATAAACCAACTGAAAAAAGACGGCATAAAGGTACTCATTGCCTCCTCTGCCCCGAAAGCCAACATGGAGTGGTATATAGCAAACCTCGGTCTCATGTCACTTTTCCCTCCAAAGTACATAATAGCCGGAAGATATGACCTTCCGTCAAAACCCGCTCCCGACATCTTCCGTCTGGCACTCACCACAGCCGGTGTGAAGGAAGATAATGCCATATGCTTTGAAGATGCGCCTAACGGACTCAGGGCTGCACTTGCAACACCATTTAAAAAAGTATATGCAATAAACTCACCGGGCTTCGACAACACTGTGCAGAAGACGCTAGCCCCGATGATTGACTGGTCATACACACTTTCACACTACAGAGAGGTAATCTCCCTGTGACTATAAGAAGAGCAGAAAGAAAGGATATCCCATCCGTCCTCGGACTCTACAGAGCAGCCAGAGAATACATGAAGAAAAACGGTAATCCCGACCAGTGGAGCGAGAACTACCCTTCTCTCAGTGATGCCGAGAAAGACATTGAAGCCGGACATCTTTATGTTGTCAGAGATGATGAAGAAGAGAATGTTGCCACATTTGTCTTTTCGCTCTCAGAGGAGGATGCATACCTCTCGATAGACGGCAGATGGACAGAAGAGAGGCCCTACGGAGTTGTACACAGGGTTGCCTCTTCAGGAAAGGTCAAAGGAATTACAAAGCTGATCTGGGACTGGGCACAGGAAAGAACGGACTACCTCCGCGCCGATACACACGAGAACAACCGGACGATGAGACATCTCTTCGAGAAATACGGATTCAATTATTGTGGTATTGTTTATTACACAAGAGACGGAGAGAAAACTCCCCGCCTCGCCTATGATTTTATAAGAAACTGAAGAGTCCTACACTCTGCAGGAAGAGAATGATCAGCATTACAGGAGCAACAAATTTCACCATCACCGTATAGAGTCTCTTCCGTCTGAATATTACGTTACTCTTCTCGACCTCATTTACAATCCACTCAGGTCCCACGACCCAGCCGACCAGTATACATGTAGATATTGCCACAACAGGCATAAGGATGCTGTTCGAAACATAGTCAGCCAAATCGAGAAGCTGCCCCGTTGAACCATTCGGGAGTTTTGCCTCAAAGTAGAAGACACTGTAACCGAGAGAGATCACAACAGCAGCCACAGCAGCAATGACCGAGATTATTACACATGCTCTCTTCCTCTCGATTTTAAATACTTCCATGGAATTGGCAACAATCGTCTCAAGAATCGAGACAGAGCTTGTGAGTGCTGCAAAAAGCACCATAAGGAAGAACATCCCTCCCATAATCTGTCCGACAATCCCCATTGACTGGAATATCCTGGGAAGCGATACAAAGATGAGACTCGGCCCCGCTGTCATCCCGTCCATGCCGTAGAAGACATATACAGCCGGGATAATCATCATTCCGGCAAGGAAAGCGACAGCTGTATCGAAAAACTCAATCTGGCTGAGGGATGAAGGTATATTCACATCATCCTTGACGTAGGAGCCGTAGGTTATCATGATACCCATTGCAACAGAGAGAGAATAAAAGAGCTGCCCCATTGCCGAAAAGAGTACCTCAAGGTACCTCTCAAGTGTCATCCCCTCAAATGAAGGGACAACATAATGGACAAAGCCCTCAAGACCTGTCCTGACAGAACCGTCGACCTCAACACGGAGAGTGAGGGAATATACGGCAATGACAAGGATGAGAATGAAGAGACACGGCATTATGTAGGAGGATGACTTCTCTATCCCCTTCTCCACTCCCTTGTAGACGATAAAGGATGTAAGGAAGAAGAAGACGAGCATGTAGATGACGCTCTCCACAGGAGAAGATATGAAAGTGGAGAAGAATGAACTCTCTGCAGCATCATTTCCGTGTCCTGTTACATAAGTTACAAGGTATTTTGTAATCCAGCCTCCGATTACCACATAATAGGTAATGATGATTGCCGGGATGATGAATGAAAGGTATCCCACGAATTTCCACTTTTTCGAAATAGATGCAAATGCACCTATGGAACTTTTTCTTGTACGCCTGCCGAGTGCAACTTCTGTGGTGAGAAGTGTAAAGCCGAATGTCAATGCAAGAACAATATATGTGAGGAGAAAGACACCGCCTCCCCCTTCAGCCGCAAGATACGGGAAACGCCATATATTCCCAAGACCTACCGCACTACCTGCGGATGCCAGTACAAAACCGATAGAGCCCGAAAAGGAGCTCTTTTTCTCATGAGCCATTTTAATTCTCCAACTCCATCGATTCTGACAGAGTGGAGAATTATTTTCCACCGGCTTTGCGCAAAAATATACACTTTCTCAGCGTCTGGCGTCTGTTGTAACCTGAACAGAGGTACGTCCGGCAAGAATATCTTCATAGTCGCTGAGATTCTTTCTGAGGAGATCCGGAATCGGAAGGCCGTAAGGACACTTCTTCATGCACTGACCGCATCTGACACAGTCTTTTATCCTCGCCATCATCGCCTGGCCCTCTTCACTCAGCTGTGTCTCAGACGGGGAACGTCTTATAAGCTGGACCATACGTGCACATTGGTTGATCTGTATTCCCTTCGGACATGGAAGACAATACCCGCATCCACGGCAGAATTCACCAGAGAGTTCTTTGCGGTCGTTTTCAATCACAGCTTTCAGTTCATCCGTAAGGTGAGGCGGATTTGTGTTATAGCCCAGCCACTCGTCAAGTTCCCTCTCCCTCTGGACTCCCCATATAGGGAGGACGTTGTCAAACTGAGCCATGAAGGCATAGCATGCCCTGCTGTCGGTGAGAAGCCCACCCGAGAGTCCCTTCATAGCAATGAACCCCATATCATGTTCACGGCATTTCCTTACAAGTTCAAGCTCTTTATCGCCTGAGATATATGAGAATGGGAACTGGAGAGTCTCATAGAGTCCGCTCTCTATTGCCGCAGAGGCAACATCAAGACGGTGGTTTGTTATTCCTATATGCCTGATCTTTCCTTCCCTCTTTGCATTGAGAAGATATCTGTAGATGTCACTGTTTTCGTCAGGAAGGAATGAAGGATTATGGAACTGGTAGATATCAATATAATCGGTATTGAGCGTTCTGAGAGACGTCTCAAGGTCATTCTTCACTCCCTCAAGAGTTACAGATGCGGTCTTTGTTGCGACGTAGACCTTATCCCTTATACCCTTCAATGCTATGGAGAGCTTATATTCACTGTCCGAATAGGCACGTGCAGTGTCAAAGAAATCCACACCGTTGTCATATGCCTTTCTCACAAGATACACAGCATCCTCTGTGGAGAGACGCTGGATTGGAAGGGCCCCGAAGCCGTTCTTGCAAACTGTTATTCCTGTTTTTCCGAGTCTTACTTTGTCCATGTGTAAATGATATTCACTTTATCCTACATTTACCATAGAATTCTTGAGTTATGTCTAATCAGAAACACAGATACATAGGTGACAGGGCCTTCTACTCAATGGTAATTGCAATAGCTCTTCCCATAATGATTCAGAACGGCTTCACCAACTTCGTCTCACTTCTCGACAATATAATGGTCGGGAGAATCGGGACAGAGGAAATGAGTGGCGTCAGTATTGCCAACCAACTTCTCTTCGTCTTCAACCTCGTCATATTCGGCGTAGTCTCCGGTGGTGGAATTTACGGTGCCCAGTACTTTGGAAAGAATGACGGAGAGGGTATAAGAATCACAGTAAGGTTCAAGATAATACTCGGCTTTGTGTCAACTGTACTTGCAACCATTGCCTTCATCTTCTGGAGAAAGCAGTTGATTTCTCTCTTTTTGACAGGAACTGCAGACGGAGGGGATCTTGACGCCACATTGAATGCAGGCGAGAACTATGTCATTACCATGCTCTTCGGTCTTCCGGCCTTCACAGTCAGCCAGATTTATGCCTCTACGCTGAGGGAAAGCGGTGAAACCGTCCTTCCCATGAAAGCCGGACTCTGGGCAATTGGCACTAACCTATTCTTCAACTATCTCCTGATTTACGGCAAGTTCGGCTTCCCGGAGCTCGGTGTTGTCGGCGCGGCAATTGCAACTGTGATAAGCCGTTATGTTGAAGCTGGAATAATCGTTGCCGTGTCACACAGAAAAAAGGACAAATATCCGTTCTTCACAGGGCTGTACTCAACAATCATAATCCCAAAGGGGAACTTTGCTTCCATCATGAAGGCGGCATTCCCCCTCATGCTGAACGAGACGATGTGGTCGCTCGGAATGACACTTCTTGTGCAATGCTACTCAACACGCGGCCTCAATGCCGTTGCAGGATATAACATATCATCGGTGCTTTTAAACATTTTCAATGTATCGTTCATGGCTGTCGGTTCTGCTATATCGATAATAATCGGACAGCTTCTCGGGGCGGGAAAAGTAGAAGAGGCTGTAGACACAGACCGTAAGCTCATTGTTTTCTCAGTCTCTGTCGCAGCAGTGGCTGCTCTTCTGATGGTTGTCCTCTCCGAGTTCTTTCCGCTTCTCTACAACACAAATGATGTGGCGCGGAGAATCGCAACAGAGCTCATCATAGCAGAGGCGGTCTGTCTTCCGCTCTTCGCGCTGAAGAATGCAACATACTTCACACTCCGCTCCGGAGGAAGGGTAATCATCACAATCATTTTCGACTCAGCATTCCTCTGGGCTGTCGGACTCCCCACAGGCTTTGTCATCAGCAGGTTCACGTCCCTTTCTGTCGTATGGATTTATCTCATCGTCCAGTCAACAGACATCATCAAATGTGCATTGGGAATAATACTTGTAAAGAAACGTATCTGGGTTCGAAACCTTGTAGAATAAGGGGATGTAGCTCCCCTTATTTCACATCTCTTCAAAAGTCTTCCTGACAGCCTTTATAAAATCGAGGGTATTCAGAACAGTGACGCTCTTCCCGCTCTTTGTCTCACCGCTTTCAATGAGGGACGAAAGGTCTTTTGTCATCCTGCCGTTCTCGATTGTCGTTATAGCGGCCCTCTCCATCCTCTCTGCCCAGGAGACAAGGGAAGGAATATTATCGAGTTCCCCCCTCTTTCTTAGTGCACCCGTCCAGGCAAAAAGTGTTGCCATAGAGTTTGTTGACGTCTCTTCACCCTTAAGATATCTGTAGTAGTGTTTTGTCACAGTCCCGTGAGCCGCCTCATACTCATACTTCCCGTCAGGAGAGACAAGTACGCTTGTCATCATTGCAAGGGAGCCGAATGCAGTGGAGACCATGTCAGACATCACATCGCCATCATAATTCTTGAGTGCCCATATAAAGCCACCACGGCTCCTGATTACACGTGCAACGGCATCATCAATGAGAGTGTAGAAGTATGTGATTCCCTCCTTCTCGAACTCAGCACGGAACTCTCTGTTGTAAATATCTTCAAATGTGAGTTTGAATGTCTCATCATACTTCTTGCTTATCGTATCCTTGGCACTGAACCACAGGTCCTGACCAGTAGAAAGAGCATATTTGAAGCATGAGCGTGCAAACGACTCAATAGAGGAATCCTTGTTGTACTGTCCCATCAGGACACCACCGCACTCAAAGTCATATACAGTCTTACGTATCTCTTCCTCTGAACCTTCCGGAGTAAAGACAATCTCAGCCTTCCCCGGCTGTGTTATCCTCATCTCCTCGGCACGGTAAATATCACCATAGGCATGGCGGGCAATTGTGATAGGCTCCTTCCAGTTTTTCACGACAGGCTCAACAGACGGAGTAATGATTGGGGAGCGGAAAACAGTTCCGTCAAGGACTGCCCTTATCGTCCCGTTCGGACTCTTCCACTTCTTTTTGAGATTGTACTCACTCATCCTCTGCTCATTCGGTGTAATTGTGGCACACTTGACTCCGACTCCGAGCCTCTTTATTGCAAGAGCACTTTCCTCTGTCACCCTGTCCTCTGTCCTATCACGGTTTTCCAGACCAAGATCATAATATTCGGTTTTCAAATCTATATAAGGAAGAATAAGTTCATCCTTAATCATCTTCCAGATTATGCGTGTCATCTCGTCGCCGTCTATCTCGACAAGCGGTGTCTTCATCTCTATCATCTGATTTCCTCCCTGATCTGATTGAGTCTTCCTCCCTTAATAAGCATCTCCTTCTGCACGTTGGAAGCAAAAAGCGTAAGGGGAATCTCTATACCTCTGGTCTCGTCTTTGAGTATGAACTTACCCTTTTCAAGCGAAGAGAAGATATCTGAAAGGGAGAGTTTATCACCCTGTGCTATCTGATCATAATCTGCGGGGTTGTCGAAGACTAGAGGAAGGATACCGAAGTTACAGAGATTGGCCTGGTGTATTCTCTCTATAGACTTTGCTATCACAGCCTTAACACCAAGATACATCGGACATATAGCAGCATGTTCCCTACTTGAGCCCTGGCCGTAAGATGAGCCCGCAACGATGAATCCGCCTTCTCCTTCCTTCTTTTTCTCAAGTGCACGTGATGAGAAATCAGGATCTACAGGGAGGAACACAAATTCAGCATACTTCGGTATATTCGACCTGTACTTCAGATACTGACCGGCAGGCATTATGTGGTCTGTAGTAATCTTATCCCCGACCTTAAGCCAGAGGGATCCCGTGACAGAATCCTCAAGTGGAGTGTTTGAAGGAGGTTCCCCGATATTAGGTCCCCTCTTTATCTCTTCAGTAGAATCATTGGGGAAGATGAACATAGAGTCATCTGTTCTCTGTGCTTTTCTGGAATCTATTTCCGAAAGATCGGCAGAGCATTCTCTCGGGTCCCTGATCTCACCGTAAAGGGCAGAATAGGCCGCCGTCTCGGGTGACACAAGATAAACCTTGGCGCTCTTTGTCCCGCTACGCCCTTCAAAGTTACGGTTATTTGTCCTGAGTGACACTCCCTCTGTTCCCGGGGACTGGTGATTACCAATACAGAAACCACATGCAGACTCAAGAATTCTTGCACCTGCCTGAATCAGTGTCAGCAATGTGCCGTCCTCTGTAATTGTCTCCAACACTGCCCGGCTTCCCGGTGCAACACCGAAGGAGACACTCTCTTTAACCTTCTTTCCCTTAAGTATGGCTGCAACCTTTCTGAGGTCATAATAGGAGGAGTTTGTACATGAACCGACGAGAACCTGGTTCACCTTCATTCCCTCCAGTTCCTTCACGCTCCTGATATTTCCGGGGGAATGGGGAGTAGCACTGAGTGGCTCAAGAGATGAAAGATCAATCACAAACTCGTCATCATATACTGCATCATCATCTGCAGAAAGCTGGACATAATCCTTCTCCCTGTTCTGTTTAGTGAGGAAATCCCTTGTTATTTCATCTGACGGAAAGAGAGAAGTTGTAACTCCACACTCTGCACCCATGTTCGCTATTGTGGCTCTTTCCGGAACAGAAAGTGTTTTCACACCCTCCCCTGTATACTCAAAGACAGTGTTCACATTGCCGTTTACCCCGTAATGCTCAAGCACCTTAAGTATAATGTCCTTGGCGGTCACGAACGGGTTGAGTTTTCCTTTCAGCTCTATTTTCACAACACGCGGAGTAATCATTGAAAATCCGACACCTGCCATCGCAAGTGCTACATCCAGTCCACCGGCTCCGAAGGCAAATGACCCAACACCTCCCGCTGTCGGAGTATGTGAATCACTCCCGATAAGAGTCTTACCCGGAGAAGCAAACCTCTCAAGGTGCACCTGGTGGCAGATTCCGTTACCGCAACGGGAGTATATGACCCCTTTCCTGGCTGCGACTGTCCTGAGGTACTCATGGTCATCAAAGTTCTCAAACCCGACCTGAATTGTGTTGTGGTCAACATAGCTCACTGAGAGTTCAGTCTTTACCCTGTCCAGTCCAAGAGCCTCGAACTGAAGATACGCCATGGTCCCCGTTGCATCCTGCGTCAGGGTCTGGTCAACCCTGATTTCTATTTCCTTACCCTTCTCCAGCGACCCCTTTAGTAGGTGAGAAGAGAGTATTTTGTAGCATAGTGTCTTTCCCATATATTACCGCCTTTGTGATAATTTACCTCAAAGTGATGGAAGAGATAAAGGGAAAATCATAAAAAAATTACTATTTAAAGAAACACAAGGGGAGATTTTTCCCGTCTCCCCTTTCCCCGTTATTTCTCTTCGTTTTGAGCTATGTAGCGGGCAATATGTATGCCGCTTGCAGAGGCATGCGACAGGGAGTGTGTCACTCCCGAGCAGTCACCAATAACAAAAAGACCCTTGTGTATTGTCTCAAGGTTGTTGTCTATTGCAACTTCCATATTGTAGAACTTGACTTCGACACCATAAAGAAGAGTGTCATCTGCTGCAGTACCGGGGGCAATTTTATCCAGTGCATAAATCATCTCAATAATGCCGTCAAGGATTCTCTTCGGAATTACAAGAGACAGGTCCCCCGCAGTCGCCTTCAGGGTCGGAGTGATGAAAGCCTTCTCGATACGTTTGTCAGTTGACCTCTGTCCCCTTATAAGATCCCCGAAACGTTGGACGATTACACCGCCTCCGAGCATATTCGAAAGCCGGGCAATAGACTCGCCGTAGCTATTGGAGTCATTGAACGGTTCTGTGAAATGCTTTGAGACAAGGAGTGCAAAATTGGTATTGTCAGTCTGCTTTGCCTTATCTTCATAGCTGTGACCGTTCACAGTCACAATACCGTTGGTATTCTCTGTAACGACAGCACCCTTGGGGTTCATGCAGAAGGTGCGGACCCTGTCCTGGTACTTCTCTGTCTTATAGACTATCTTGCTCTCATAGAGTTCGTCAGTGATGTGATTGAAGATCAGGGACGGAAGTTCGACCCTCACCCCGATGTCGACACGGTTTGAACGGGTCTCGATTCCAAGGTCTCTTGAGACACTCTCCATCCATTTGCTTCCGCTGCGACCGACACTGATGACACACCGCTTTGCCTCAAAGTCACCCCTGTCTGTTATGATACGGTAGCCGGACTCTGTCTTTTCAACCTTCTCCGCTCTGGTAAGGAAATAGAAGTCGACTCTGTCCTTAAGATAAGCAAATATATTGGAAAGCACCTCATAGTTTATGTCTGTCCCGAGGTGTCTTACCTCAGCATCCAGAAGATGCAGTCCGTTCTGGAGACATTCCCTCTTGAAGTTTGATGATGCAAGAGTTGAATAGAGTTTCGTTCTGTCTCCCCCATACCTGCAATTAATCTCATCAACATACTTCATCAGCCTTATTGCCTCATCCTTCCCGACATACTCATGAAGGTTACCGCCGAATTCGTTGGTTATATTGTATTTGCCGTCAGAGAATGCTCCTGCTCCGCCGAAGCCGTTCATGATTGCACAGGATGCACAGTGGATACAGCTTTTAACCCTGACACCGTCTATGGGGCATTTCCTCTTTTCAAGGGGATTACCGCATTCAATTATTGCTATCTTCTCTCCGGGACGGAGGTTTATAAGCTCGTAGGAGGTGAATATACCACCGGGCCCCGAACCGATTATCACAGTATCATACTTCATTAGTACAGTTTACAATTTACCAGGAGGTGAAACAATATATACGGGCTATAGCCATTATCAAATTAGATTGTTAAAATCAACCAACATGAGCAATATCATCTTTCTCAATCCGGTATTCTGGTCTGTCATAGTTTCAATGGGAATGGCACAGCTGGCAAAGTGCTTCTTTGAAGCCAGGATAAACCATCATTTCTCATTCAGACCCTTCACTACAAACGGGGGTATGCCTTCCAGCCACTCAAGCAGCGTGGCGGCACTTGCCAACGGAATAGGACTCATGGAAGGATACGGCTCAACTATTTTTGTCTTTGCCCTCCTCTTTGCACTTATTGTCTTCAATGATGCAACTAATGTCCGTCTTGAAACAGGAAAGCAGGCCCAGACACTCAACAGATGGTCAAAGGTCCTTTCAGACATGTTTAGTAAGGATGCCTTCCAAGAGGAGCATCTCAAAACCCTGGTAGGACATACAAAGCTCCAGGTTCTCTGGGGTATGATAATCGGAATCATTGTCTCCACAATGATTTGTGTGTGGTTTATGTGATGGGCAGGAAGACAAATCAGGGAGAGGAGAGATTTGAGGAATACTACTCATCTCTCTATGGAGAAAGATGGACTTCCCTGAGGGAGGCTCTTCTCAAGGACTCGGAAAAGAAAGTATCACCGGAGGGGCTTGTGACTCCTTACTATATGGACTTGTCATCACTTATTACAGCTTCCCTTCTTCCCGTGAAACCTGGGGATCATGTCCTCGACATGTGCGCTGCCCCGGGAGGGAAAAGTCTTGTGCTTGCCCTTGCACTCAAGGGAGAGGGGCTTCTTGTGTCGAATGACAGGTCTCCCGAGAGGAGGCGCAGAATGCGTAGCGTCTTCTCGTCATGTCTTCCCCCCTCAAGCATCGAGATAAAGATTACAGGCTACAATGCCGAAAGCTGGGGGCTATACGAAAAGGACGAGTACGATGCAATACTTCTTGATGCCCCGTGTTCGAGCGAACGTCATGTCATAAATGACCCTAAGTACCTCTCGCTCTGGTCTCCCTCCAGGCCAAGGAGACTTGCAACAAGCCAATATGCAATGCTCTCGAGTGCCCTCATGGCAGTAAAGGAAGGAGGGTACATACTCTACTCAACCTGTTCAATCAACAGCGGGGAAAACGAGGATGTGATAGCAAAGCTTGTCTCAAGACACCCTGATGAAGTTGAAATCGACCATATGCTTTGTGATAATCAGGAACGAAGGGAATACGGAGCCATAATACTGCCAGACAGGGCAGACGGACTTGGGCCGATGTATTCCTGTCTTATAAGGAAGAGGAAGAATGGATAAACCTGCTGTTGCCATAACAGAGTGCACCGGATATGATTTCAACTCTGTCAAATCTGCGCTTGAGAAGATTATTGCCGTGACAGATTTCCCTGACTGCAGGGATAAGTACATTCTCGTCAAGCCGAACGTACTTTCTGATGCGCCTGTTGAGAAACACATAACAACCAATCCTATTGTTGTTAAAGCCCTTATTTCGATACTAAAGGAAAAAGGAGCCGGGAAGATAATTGTCGGCGACTCTCCGGGACTCCCCGGAGCTAACTTCAAGGCTAAGACCTGCGGTATATATGATGTATGTGTAGAGGAAGGGGTTGAATGGGTTGATTTTTCCGATACTCCCACCCCACATACCCTCTCTAATGGAATCAAAGTTGTACAGACACATTACCTTGAGGATGTAGACCTTGTCTTTTCTGTTGCCAAGATGAAGACGCACCAGCTTATGGGAGCAACCGGATGCGTGAAAAACATGTTCGGAACGGTTCCCGGACTTAACAAGAGTCCCATGCACCTCAAGGCTCCATCCCCTCTTCAATTTGCACGTATCATACTCGATATCTTCAGCACCCATGTTCCCGAGTATTCGGTGATGGACGGTATTATTTCAATGGAGGGAGCAGGGCCTGCCAACGGAACACCACGGCAGACAAGTCTCCTTCTCGGCTCATCCTCAGCCATTGCTCTCGACAGGGCCGAGGCTGTCATAATGGGGTACAACCCCAAAGATATCCCCATACTCTTTGTCGCAGAAAGGGAAAAGAAATGGCTTCCCGATGCCGTCTATCCGCTTATCAAGCCGGATGATATTGTCATAAAGGACTTCAGACGGGTTCCGGTAAAGAAAAGGTCCCTCTTCTCAGCCTTGATTCTCCCCTACCTTCAGCGGCATTCGGAGAGAAAGAGCACACATTCACGCCCGGCACCTCTCTTCAACCACGAAAAGTGCAGAAGATGTCTCAAGTGTGTTGAAATCTGCCCGGCAGGAGCATTAAAACTTGAAGACAATAAGGTGACAATTGCCAGAGAGAAATGTATAAGGTGTTACTGCTGCCACGAAATGTGTCCCTTTGATGCGATAATTGTAAAAAAAGACGATTGACCATCACCTCACTTTGTGAGACTCTACCCTCTGTGTCATTAGATTTAGCCAAGTTACTTAATCCAGAACAGTGTAAAGCCGCATCCGTCTCTGACGGACCTGAACTTATTATTGCAGGTGCAGGAAGCGGGAAGACAAGAATGATTACCTACCGTATTGCTTCAATGCTCGAGAAGGGAATAAGGGAGGATGAGATACTCGCCCTCACATTCACAAACAAGGCAGCAAAGGAGATGGCAGAAAGAATAAGGGATGTGACAGGAGAACCACTGAAAAAGCTGACTGCCACAACCTTCCACTCCTTCGGACTTGGACTTTTGAAGCAATACATACAATACCTCGGCTACCGTAATGACTTCACACTCTATGATGACAACGATAACCTTTCACTTTTAAAGACATGCATCATGGCCCGGGGATATGATCTTTCCTCATATAATGCCAACAGTCTCAAGGCACACTTCTCGGCTTACAAGACGGAGCGGGAAATTCTCCCCGAGAAAGGAAGTGCGGTAAGGGAGATTTATGAGGAATTCCTGCTCACACAGAAGGCATATAATGTCGTTGACTTCGATGACCTCCTTGTACTCCCCATAAGAATATTCAATGAACACCCGGAAATTCTGAGAAGGGTCCAGGATCGATACAAGTATATAATGGTGGATGAGTTCCAGGATACATCCCTTGTACAGTACAGACTTGTCAGCATGATAGCACAAAAATACCGCAACATAGCAGTTGTTGGAGATGACGACCAGTCAATCTACTCATGGCGTGGAGCAAACTACCGTAACATATTGATGTTTGAGGAAGACTTTCCGGAGAGGAAGGAATTCCGCCTGGAGAGGAACTATCGTTCAAGCGGGAACATACTCTCTGCAGCGAATGCCATTATAGTCCACAACAAGGAGAGAAAGGAGAAAAAGCTCTGGACCGACATAGGCGAAGGAGACACGCTTACAATAAAGCGTCACTCGACAGGAGAGGATGAGGCTGTCTGGATCAGTGTCGAGATAAAGAAACTCATGCGGGAGCATAAATACAACTTCAGGGACTTTGCTGTTCTTGTAAGGACAAATACTCTGTTGAGCACAATTGAGACAACTCTCATGGAACACCGAATTCCTGTTCAGATTTCAGGAGGCTCTTCATTTTTTGACCGTAAAGAGGTCAGGGATATGTTATGCTACCTGAAGATCATCATAAACCCTAAAGATGACAATTCCCTTCTGAGGATAATCAACACACCAAGGCGCGGAATCGGAAGAACAACAATAGAGAAATTGAGACAAAAAGCTTCAGCCGATAACTCCACACTCGAAGAAGCTCTCAATAAATATTCACTCTCCTCCGAATTCAACTCAAAAACACAGGAGGGGATGAAAAATCTCTGCACCCTGCTTTATAAGTGGAGAGGAATGCTCAAGACACCGGAGAGACTCATCAACACAATAATGAGTGACATCCATTACGACATAGCAATACGTGAAGAGTTTCCCGATAATGACAAGGTTGTCGACTTCAAGCTTCACTCAATAGCCTTCCTTAATGACAGAATTATGAAATTCTTCAAGGCCAACCCTGACAAAACACTCAGGGATTATCTGCACTCGGTCTCGATTATCGGGTCAGAGAACAACAACGATGACTCCCATGCCATCAACCTCATGACTATGCATGCCTCAAAGGGACTTGAATTCAATGTTGTCTTCCTTGCAGGAATAGAGGACAACATAATCCCTTCAAAGAGGGCACTTGAAGAGAATATGGACAACATAGATGAAGAAAGAAGACTCTTCTACGTTGCCATAACACGTGCTAAAAAGAAGCTCTATATAAACTATGCTGATGCCAGACCCGATTTCGAGGGTAAGCTTAAGTCTGCGCTCCCTAGCAGATTTATTGAAGAAATACCGCAGGTATTATTTAAAAATGAAGAAAAAACACCTGAAGAACAATTAAAGAATGATATAGATAGTGCAAAAGAATTACTGGAAATGCTACAGTCTTTAGGTAAAAAATAAATGGCTTCCATACAATAATAACATGGAAACCATTGCGTTTAACAATATAAATGATTTAAAAATTATACAAGAATTATTTAGAAGATAAATCAGTTATCTTCTTCACCGTACTTTTTACAGAATTCCTTGAGTGCGAATCTGATCCCGGCAGCCCAGCCAAGCCCCATGTCAGAAAAAAGACTCTCAAGTTCATCCTTAAAAGAAGGTTCAATAGAGAATGTAGTGAGAATCTTCTTTTCTTTAGCTTCTTTAACACCACCAAAAACCTGCTTGGCCTTCAATCCGCCCAAACTCTCGCTACTGTTTGCCTCATTCTTTTTTAAAGCCATTTTAAATTACCTCTCAACCCCAAATGCTCTTATTTATTTTTAACAATGCCTCAATGGTACCCGGTTTTAGTCCCCTTCCGTTCACCTTATACCTCTGAGGTATTTTATGTGCCGTCTGAGCTTTACGGAAAAGAGGATCCACAGGAATCCTGAATACAATGTAACGCCCGGTACGGGATGCTTCCTCATATATTTCTCTTGCCTGCTTAACTCTTTCATCATAAGAATTTATGATAATTTTGTTATGTTTAACAGACGCTTTATAGTTCTTCTTCAGCTTAGCAAGCTCATCAACAAAAATCTCAAACCCGTCCAGAGAGAAAATCTCAGTTGTCATAGGAGTGATAATTTCATTTGATGCTATGATTGCAGCCCGCTCAAGACGACCAAGTCCCGGAGAAAGATCCAAGACTATACGCTCAAACTCTGAAGAGAGCTCATTAACCAGATCCTGAATAATAAAAGGTTCATCATTAAGCTTGGTTTCACTGTAATTTTTAAGAGTCCCGCCAATACTGAAAGTGGGTAATATATAAAGATTCTCGATATTATCAATCTTGACAACGGCATCACGCCAAAAACATTTACCCTGGAGGACATCACTAAGCTCATACTTTGGAGCTTCAACCAAAAACCATGATGAGAGGTTTCCCTGGGGGTCACAGTCTATCATAAGCGTTTTATGACCGGATAGAGCAGACTGGCATGCAAGTGTTCCACAGACACTCGTCTTTCCTACTCCTCCTTTCTGCAGATGAAATGCTATCGCTTTAGACATGTTTACCCCTTGTTTTTAAATGATTATAATCTCAGAATTATTAAAAAAACAAGTGTTTAAATACAATTTTTTAAGATTTTAATTTAAAAATTATATACCAACAAATAAAAACAATCTGATTTGAAATAAAATATACTAATTTTTTATATAATTATCATATTGTATTATATTATTTAAATATTGTTTTAATACTATATTTATAAGAATCAGTATAAGCTACATATCAAAACTAACTCAAGTATCATCAAAACTAAATAAAGAACATGTATTCGGAAGCAGCAATTAAAGCGGAGCCATTATCAAATTGTATGCAAATCACTATGAATCATCTAATTATTAAGTAGTAACGATATCATATTCATGTAATTTATTATATTTTAAATATCACTTTTATATAACTATCATATAATATCAATTAACAACAATATATATTTAAATTAAATAGAGGCTATTCGTAACCGGGACAAACCAAAATGAATATAATCCGGCTCCAGGAGAACTATATATTAAAAATGATAATAACAGCATACTCATAGAACTATAATAAACAAAAGTATTATTTCTATAAATTACAAATAATTTATATATTATTACAATAGAATTAAAATATAACTATCATATCGATAAAATAT
>CAVIAZ010000005.1:0-37650 GCA_963640795.1 bacterium
CTCCCGGGGATATTTCCTTACAATCACTGTATATATTTAATTAGTAATTCTCACTGACTAACTCAAAGTAAGCCTGTGGATGAGCACATACCGGACACTTCTCCGGAGCTTTCTTTCCGACGACAACATGTCCGCAATTTCTGCACTTCCAGATCATCTCTCCGTCTCTTGAGAATACAAGACCTTCCTCAACATTCTTCAGAAGAGCAAGATATCTCTTCTCATGCTCCTTCTCGATTCCTGCGACAAGTCTGAACTCGTTGGCAATCTTCTTGAAGCCTTCTTTCTCAGCCTCTTCAGCAAAAGTCTTGTACATATCTGTCCATTCGTAGTTCTCGCCTGCAGCAGCTTCCTTAAGATTCTCTACTGTAGATTTAACTTCTCCACCCTCAAGATACTTGAACCACATCTTGGCATGTTCTTTCTCGTTATCAGCTGTCTCTAAAAAGAGAGCTGCAATCTGCTCATAACCCTCTTTCTTTGCCTTGGAAGCAAAATATGTATACTTGTTTCTTGCCTGGCTCTCACCTGCAAATGCAGCCATAAGGTTCTTTTCTGTCTTTGATCCTTTTAATTCCATAGTGTTTTCCTCTATTTATTCTAATTAGGATAAATTCCTATTAGTATAATACTACATGTTCTCTTTTCTGTAAAGACAACCGCCTTTTTCAGGCGGCCATCTTTTTACTTTCTTACAGGGAGAATTCTTACCTGCTTGTATAATCCTTCTCCTTCGCTCTTTGTCTCGACTCCGTCATACTCATTAAGTGCAGTATGGACAAGTCTCCTCTCAAACGGGTTCATAGGATCAAGAAGTCTGCTTCTGCCTGTTCTCTTTACCTGGTCTGCCACTCTGTAGGCATTACGGATAATCTGCTCCTCATGTCTCATGCGGTAGTCTTCACTGTCGACAACTATTTTGATATCGGGATCAAGATTCCCGGCATAGATGTTCGTAATAAGCTGGATGGCATCAAGATTTCTTCCCTTTCTTCCTATTATGTATGAAGAATCAGGTGATTCTATATCCAAGCCTACCTTGCTTTCCTTACGGTAGCTGATGCTTGCTTCCCCTTCATAACCCATCTTGGCAATAAGGGTATTAACAAACTCAAGAACCTTCCTCTCTGTGTCATTTTCCGGCTCTACGGAAGCTCCTTCCCTGTTATTTTCTTCCTCTTCATGAACGTCCCTTTCATTGCCGTCATCGCCATAGTAGACACGGATTCTGCAACTGGGTTTCTTGAAAAGACCCTTCTTAACTGTCTCTATAACCTCAACATCGAAATCCTCCCCGTTGAGATTAAGTTCCTCAATAGCCTTATTTCTGGCTTCTTCCTCTGTTTTTCCTTCAAAATCTTTATACATTTTATATATACCTCGAATTATCTTTTTTTCTTGTTAGCTTTCTTTGCTGCCTTAAGGGCATCCTTCTCTTCAATCTCTTTCCTGTAACCAGCAACCTTCTTCTTATTAATTATTAACTGCTGAATAATAGAGAGAAGGTTCGACATCGACCAGTACAGAAGAAGACCTGATGGTGCATTGTAGAGGACGAAGAAGAATATGATAGCCATACCATAGGTCATGAACCATGTCATTCCCTTGTTTGTTCCGCTCGTTGCTGTCGAACTCTGGGTAATCTTCATTGAGAAGATCATCGAGAGGGTATAAAGAATAGGCAACAGATGTATCGCTGCACCAAGCAGAGGGATATTGAACGGAAGTGTAAAGACTGTCTCAGGGATTGAGAGGTCATTAATCCATCCCGGAATGAACATAGCGCCTCTGAGGGAGAAATCCTTATTCAGAAGGCCGTAGAGTCCTATGAAAATCGGGAACTGAATCAGCATAGGAAGACAGGATCCCATAGGATTAATTCCTTCTTCCTTGTAAAGCTTTGCCACCGCTGCATTCTGGGCTTCCGGATCATCCTTATACTTAGTCTGTATTTCCTGTATTTTAGGCTGGATGGCACTCATCTTAGCTGTACTCTCTGTTCCTTTCTTTGAAAGAGGAATCAATAGAGCTTTGACAAGAAGTGTCAGAAGAATAATGGCAACACCATAGTTAGGAATCAGGAAGTAGAAACCTTCCAGTGCCCACTTCAGAATCGTTTCAAGCCAGCTCAGCCACGAAACATCCAGCGCCTTCTTCAGATTATGGTCGGAGAGGCCGAAAATGTTATCCTTTGCATTATCATATATGGAAAGGGTGGATGACAGCTGTGGACCAACATAGAATGAATAAACATCTGTTGTTCTGCTCTCAGCTGAAGCGGCACGTGTCATATAAACAACGTCCTTCTGGCTTATTGTCTCGCCTTCCGTGCGGACTGTCTCGCTGTACGAGATTATATTTTTAGTTTCCGGAATCAGGAGATAAGCAAAGTATTTACCTGTCACTCCAACCCAGCTCATAGCACTAGAAGACGAGAAGTTTCCGCTACTTACAGTTTTCTTTTTATTCTTGCTCTCTAATTTGTAAATAACTCTTCTGTAGTCATAGTTACCATTCAATGAGTCAAACTCAGGTCCGACCTGAGATCCAACAGAAATGGTATACATCGAGTTATCGACACCAACAGGTATGCTCTGTCCGTCATTTGTATAAACAGTGACAGCAAGCTGGAGCATATATTCATCATTATTTGCAATTGCATACTTCTTCTCAATGGTGAATTCACGCCCTGTGCTGTCTTCTCTGTATGAACGTGTAAACGTAACCTGCGTGATAGTATCGGACTTGCCACTGACTGCCTTAACTTCAGTTGTGTAAGCAAATACGTCATCAATCGGAGAGGATTTGTCATTTCCCCAATAGAGCATAAAGGAAGGATTATCACTATCTTCCTTAAGAATCAAATTGACATCATTCTTTTCATCATGAATTGATTCAACTGTTCCACCTTTAGGATTAAAGGTAACAGCCAATGATGGAGACGTCACAGTAAAGAGGGCATCATCATCCACACTGCCTGTGGCTGTATAGGAAGATGAAGCAAGTTCATTTAGCGATGCATCCTGAACTGTTTCCTCAGCCACCACAGATGACGAAGTGCCGGCTAAAGCCTGCTGAACAGTCATTCCAACAGTAATGACTATTACGCAGAGAATAATTGCAATGATAGTATTCCTATCCATTTTAACTCCTGAATGGATCTATTCTCAGTACCTGGAAAGATGGAATAGGAACTCTGCTGATGAGATGAAATGGAACTATTTCCTCTTTGACCTGTCTAATAATGAAGTAAAATCAGACTCCAGCAGGGAAAAAGAGGAAACCTTCCCAGGATATACAATGAGGACATAGTCCCTGGTAATTTCGTTTGTTTTATCTTGGCTTGAATGACGCTCCGGATAGTTACGGAAAATATCCTTGACACGTCTCCTGACTTTATTTCTGTCGACTGCCCTGCCATAATGCTTTGCAGGTATGACAATAAGTCTGTCCCAACCAAGTTCATTCTCAAGACTGATTAATCGCATTCCAAGACAAGAATATGATTTACCTGTCTTAAAAATGCGATCAATATCATCTTTTTTCCTGATAATCTCTATCTTAGTAAGGCTTCTTCTCATCGCTGACAGTAAGGCTGTACCTACCCTTAGCTCTTCTTCTAGCTAATACTTTGCGGCCACCCTTTGTTGCCATTCTTGCGCGGAATCCGAATTTTCTTGTTCTCTTAGTCTTACTTGGCTGGTAAGTCCTGATACCTTTAGTGCTCATGCTCTAACTCCAATTTTAACGCTTTTCAGCGATGAATTTTCAAAAAATATGGACATTAGTGTCCAGTTTCAGAAGTGTATCAATCTATCTTTCTGTAGTCAATAACCCCTTTCAGGGCTTTGCATTCAAAATGACTATCTTATTTATCTTTTTATCTGGAAATCTTTCATTCCATTTTCTGATAATGTTCTTTTCTTCCATTTTAAGCAATGACTTGCTTGAAAGTGACGACGGTGTAACATAGATTTTCTTATTGTCTAAATCTCTTATTGAAGACAATCTTGTACAGGAACTCAGACTAACCGGGCAGATTAACGGCCATGCATCAAAATACTTTTGAAATGACAGGTCTATATTGTACTCTTTAAGAAACTCAGTCATTGCATCCCAGAGATTTTTCTCACTCATATAGCCTGCCTTCCTTTACTTCAACTTCAATCTTGTCCTTGAGAGCCTCATTATAATCTTCATTTGGAAGAAATGTAAAAAATGCCTGACTGTATTCAGGAAGGGACGATAACACCTTTCCCCTTTTTAAGCTGTCAAGTTCAAGAAGAACATCATCTATAAGAAGTATAGGCTTTCTCCCTGTTATCTTTGTGAAATACACAGCCTCAGCTATTCTGAATATAAGGGAACAGAGTCTCAGTTGTCCTGTGGAACCCATCTGATTAAAGACCCCGTACTGGCTCATGATGGAGAATCTGTCCCTATGCGGACCGCTTGTTGTCGTACTCATTTTTATGTCTCTTTCAAGAGTTTCATCAAGCGACTCTATAACCTTATCTACACTGTCATCTTTCCAGGAAGGCTGGTACAAAACTTCAAGCTTATATTCTGTTTCTGAAATATCTGAAAAGAGTACAGGAAAAATCTTATTAAACTCATCAACTGCCTTCTTTCTCTCTTCCATAATCATCAGACCGTAAAATGCAAGGCGCTCATTATAAAGTCTTATTATACTTTCATCCCCATCCTTTACTGCTGCATTACGCTTAGTGAGTATATTTCTGTAAAGACGGAGATTATCGAAGAAAGAAGGAGAATAAAGACACATCATCTGGTCAAAAAACCTTCTTCTGTATTCTGGTTCCCCTTTTATGTAATTGATGTCCTCATGACAGAAAACAATGCAAGGAAATTGATATATAAGTGCTTTACGGTCCTTTATTTCCTTTCCGTCAAGAATTATTTTTCTAACTCTGTCGTAGTATGACAGTACAATTTTCCCCTTCTCGTCCCCGTCTTCATACTCACCTGTAAGACTGAATCCATCCTTACCGTTCTTTACGCATTCCCTTAAAAGTGATGTACGGAATGAGGAGCCGTAACAGAGGATATAAACACTCTCCAGGATATTTGTCTTACCCTGGCCGTTGGATCCGTAAAGAAGAATATTCTCTGAGTCCGTATTAACAGATCCAGAGAATATATTTCTGAAATCAGTGTAGTTTATACCTGTAAATCTCATCCCTGCATCGGCATTAGAACATAGAAGTAATTCTTCTCAGGTTCTGGTGCGAAAATCATAGCACCGTTCTGTGTATGGATCTTTATTTTCATGAACTCTGTGTCTATCTTCTTTATAGTAGGAATAAGAAGAGTTGAGTTAAATGATATCTTTGCTATAGGCCCGTTATATTCACACTGAATAATCTGCTTGGAGTCTCCAACATCATTATTCTCACTGCTTATCATCATTCCTTCCGGACTTATATCTACAAAGATCTTCTTTGACTTGCTTTCAGTGAAGATTGAAGTAAGTGATGTTGACTTGATCATATCAGCTACGGAGAGTTTGCATTCATATTCCAGGTTAGAAGGAATAACCCTCTCGTAATTAGGATAATTACCTGTTATAAGGGTTGAGCTTATAGTCCTGTCCTGAACTTTTGCATATATCATATCTTCCGTTACAGCGAGTGAGAAAAGACCCTCGTTAGTGCATATTCTTTCAAGCACCTGCAGAAATCTGACAGGAATGATTGCATGCCCGAAATCAGGAATATCCTGCTCAAATCTGTTTTCCACATAGGCAAGTCTTCTGCCATCTGTTGCAACCATTACTATTTTATCATCCTTCTTTTCTGTATATACGCCGGTAAGGAAGAAGCGAGTAGTCTCTTCAGAGACTGCAAAGCTTGTCTTATCTGCCATTTCATTGAAAGCCTTCTGCGGCAGGGAGAAGAAAGATTCTTCGTCACAATATTTGAATTCAGGGAACTTGGAAGCATCCATAGTCTTGAGCTTGGTGTTTATCTTATTCGAGCTTACGGGACGTATATTAAGCTTTTCATCCTCCTCACTGAATTCCATATCCTCATCAGGAAGGTTTTTCAAAACATCATTCAGGTTATTGCAGAATACAGTGGTTGATCCCGGAATGACTGTACTTACAGGTATTGATGAAATGAATGATACCTTGCCGTCCTGGGCCTTCACAGTCAGTTTGTCATTATGATTTTCCAAGAGTACGTTACTTGTCATTGAAAGAGAGTTTTTCTGGCTTGTGAATAAGGCAGCAAGCTCTATTTCCTTTCTTATTGATGCACATGAACAGATGAATTTCACTTTTTAAGCTCCTAATAACTAACATAATAACATAAATATATTAAGTTAGTAATAATAATAGTAGCACAAATAATTGTTAAAAACTCAATAATTTCTTTCTGCTACATATAATTATGATGTTAAAAACTATGTTAAAAACTCCATTTTGTTTTTCACATTGATTTTAGAGTGTGGAAAAAGGGAAAAGAATTTAACTTTTTCTTCCGCGTTTTGCACATTTATTTAACAGGTTTTACACATTTTTCTTGTTAAGAAGTTTGTTGACAGCATCAACTGCCTTCCTCACAGTCTCATCTGAATCAAGCATTGATTCTGTCTGCATTACAGAATACCTGACTGAAGTGTGGTCCTTGTTTATGTACTTACCTATATCACTCTGGGTGAAGTGGCCATACTTGTAAGCGACGAACATTGCTATCTGTCTTGGAATCTTTATATTGCGGCTTCTGCTTGTTCCTCGCATATCAACAAGAGAAACATTGAAGTAATTTGATGTGGCTGTGAATACGTCGTTGATTGTATAGTCGACATTCACTGCAGGAGCTTCAACAATCAGATTCTTGAGGTGCTCCCTTGCCATTTCAACAGTGGCAGGAGATCCTATCAGATTGGCAATTCCGCTTACAGTAATCAAGGCTCCCTCAAGATCCCTTACATTGGTTCTGACAGACTGTGATATATAATCCAGGACCTTTTCGTCCAGTCCGAGTTTTTCTTCTTTGTTTTTCTGTCTTGCAATAGCCAGCCTGACTTCATACTCAGGCGGTCTGAGATCAACATTAAGACCGCTCGAGAAACGTGATCTCAATCTGTCTGTTATATCTGTAAGTTCAGTTATAGGCCTATCGCATGTGAATACTATCTGCTTGTTTTTCTGATGAAGTTCAACAAAGGTATGGAAGAGCTCTTCCTGTGTTCCGGCTTTCTTCTGGAGAAAATGGATATCATCTATGAGAAAAACATCAACATCCCTGTATTTTTTCTTGAACTTGTTAGGTGTAATTCCATTGCTACCAAGACTTTCAAGGAATTCATTTGTGAATGTCTCGGCAGTGACGTAAACAACATTAGTTGAAGGATTATTATCGTAAATATAATTACCTATAGCCTGCAGGAGATGTGTCTTACCAAGACCTACACCACCATAGATAAGACATGGATTAAAGGCAGTTGTGCCCGGATTAAGGGCAATCACCTTTGCTGCCTTGTATGCTATGTCTGAGTTGTCTCCCTGGATGAAGTTATCAAGAGTATATTTAGGATTTAAAGTAGGATTTTTCTTTTTTTCCTGTTTATTTTTACTCTCTTTTTTTACTGTAGTTTCCTTCTCATTTTCAGGTTTTGCCTTACTCATTGTCTTGTCAGTGACGAATTTGACCTTTACAGCTTCACCCTGCTTTTCACTGATGAAGTTTTCTATGACTGTCCGGTAATCTTTGATGACACTTGCCACAAAATCGGAGTTGGCAACAAGGGTAACTTCTCCGTCTTTCTGTTCTTTAATATTTACATTGTCCAGAAACACCTTTTTCTCAACAGGAAGGTTGTTTTCCAGCATTTCTTTTGTTTCTTTCCAAAGAGTTAATAAATCATCCATAGTGTGAATTATGATAATCAATAGAATTTCAGATAGCAAGAAGAGAAAAAATAAATATATAAAATTCCATAATTTTTTATATTTCAAAGATTTAATATGTGATAATTTTTCTTTATCCAGCTTGTAAACATTCTTCATAGTATGGTACAATTTCATATATAAAATAATCACGCACGCGCGTGAGAAATCCAAAAAAGGAAATCTGAATGGAAGAAGAAAAGAAAATCGCGGGTCACACTGCTGATGAGCTGAAGGCAGAGCTGAAAGCCAGCACAGAGTATGATTCGTCTGGAATTACTGTTCTTAAAGGTCTGGAGGCTGTAAGGCAGAGACCCGGTATGTATATCGGTTCTACCGGTATTGACGGCCTGCATCACCTTGTCTATGAGGTTATAGACAACTCCATAGATGAAGCTATGGCCGGTTACTGTAATGAAATAGAGGTCAGCTTTGAGAACGGACCGCTGGGTGAAATTTGTTCTGTTGAGGATAATGGACGCGGTATCCCGGTTGATATTCATCCGGGAGAAGGAAAGAGTGCACTTGAAGTTGTTCTGACACAGCTGCATGCAGGCGGAAAGTTTGACCACAATGCCTACAAGGTGTCGGGTGGTCTTCATGGTGTCGGTGTTTCATGTGTCAATGCCCTTTCTGAATGGATGGAGGTAACGGTTTACCGTGCCCCTAATGTATACCGCCAGGTTTACAGCAAGGGAATTCCACAGAGTGAAGTGACGATAGTCGGCACTACAGACAGGACAGGAACAACAGTAAAATTCACTCCTGACTTTACTGTGATGGAGCCGAATTCATTTGACTATGAAACTCTTTCAAAGCGTTTCAGGGAGCTGAGCTACCTGAATAAGGGAATCTCTATTTCCGTATGCGACAAAAGGGGTGTTGAGGAGAAGAAGGAGACTTTCCATGCTGATGGAGGACTCTCCAGCTATGTCAGATACCTTAATGAGTATAAGACAGTGCTCTCTGACCCTATTTCGCTTGATGGAGAGGGAACAACGGAGAAGAACGGACAGGGAGACCCTGTGTCCATTGAAGTTGCCATACAGTATAACGACAAGTTTGATGAGAAGGTTGTGACATTTGTAAACAACATCAATACACGTGAAGGAGGAACACACCTCTCCGGATTCAAGGCAGCCCTTTCAAGGTGTTTCAATAACCAGCTCAAGAACAGCCAGAAATATATGAAGATATATTCCGGGTCTCTTGACAGCAAAGATATTGCAGAGGGACTGACAGCTGTCATAAGCGTGAAGATTCCTAACCCGCAGTTTGAGGGTCAGACCAAGATGAAGCTTGGTAACTCTGCTGTTAAGGGTATTGTTGATTCTCTTGTTTACGAGAAGCTTACAAACTACTTTGACGAGTTCCCGGATGTCCTGGATAAACTTCTTAATAAAGTCACACAGGCAGCTCTCGGGCGTGTTGCTGCACAGAAGGCCAGGGATAACATCCGCAAGAAGAATGATATCGGGGGACTTCCGGGCAAGCTTGCTGACTGCTCAATGCATAATCCTGAACAGTGTGAACTCTTTATTGTTGAGGGTGATTCTGCAGGTGGATCGGCTAAGAGCGGTAGAGACCGTAACTTCCAGGCTATTCTTTCTCTCTGGGGAAAGATGCTCAATGTTGAGAAGGCACAGGAGGCAAAGGTTCTTAATAATGAGAAGCTGCTTCCTATTATCCAGTCTATCGGGGCAGGTATAACACGTTATAATGCCGGCTCTGTAAATGAAGAGGAAGAAGATTCTGAAAACGGAAAGAAGGAAAAGGATGATAAGCTTTTCGATATAAACAAGGTTAGGTATCATAAGATTATCATCATGGCCGATGCCGATGTTGACGGTAGCCACATCCGCACTCTCCTCCTTACTTTCTTCTATCGTTATATGAGACCTATCATTGACAATGGTTACGTATACTTTGCAATGCCTCCTCTCTATAAGTTCTCCGGTCCCAGAATCAACAAGCCTATCTATGCTTACACAGAGGAAGAGAGGGCTGAGAGACTTGCTGAAGCTGTGGCACTGACAGGTGATGTGAACAAGGTTGCCGTTCAGCGCTACAAAGGTCTTGGTGAAATGAACCCCGAACAGCTCTGGGAGACTACAATGAATCCTGAGACAAGAATGCTCGGTAAGGTTCATCTCAAGGATGCTGAGGAAGCTGACAGAGTCTTCTCCATGCTTATGGGAGAGGAAGTGGAACCCAGACGTGAATACATTGAGCAGAATGCAACGTATGCACAGAATATCGACATTTAAAGGAGGGACTGATGGACGACAATAACGAAAACACAATCATTCCTGAAGGCCAGGAAGAAAAGCAGGAGACAAGGCCGGGTGCTATTCTGACATTTGATCTTTCAGACCAGATGAAAAAGAGCTACATAGACTATGCAATGTCTGTCATAGTCTCCCGTGCCCTTCCGGATGCAAGAGATGGTCTCAAGCCTGTTCACAGAAGGATTCTCTACTCCATGTGGGATATGGGAATCAGGTACAATACAGCAAATAAGAAGTGTGCCCGTATCGTCGGTGACGTACTCGGTAAGTATCATCCGCACGGAGATGCATCTGTCTATGATGCCCTTGTCAGACTTGCCCAGGATTTCTCCCTCAGATACCCGGTGGTATTCCCGCAGGGAAACTTCGGCTCCATTGATGGTGACCCACCGGCAGCCATGAGATACACCGAGGCCAGGATGGCCAAGGTTGGTGAGGAGATGATGGCCGATATCGGAAAAGATACAGTCGACTTCATGTCCAACTATGATGAGTCTCTTACCGAGCCTGTTGTTCTTCCTGCAGCATTCCCGTTCATGGTCTGTAACGGATCGTCAGGTATTGCAGTAGGTATGGCAACGAATATGGCACCTCACAACCTTAATGAGGTTGTTGATGGCATTTGTGCGCTTATCGACAATCCTGAGATAACAATTGAAGAGCTTACGGAATTTGTTAAGGGTCCTGACTTTCCTTCTGCGGGAATAATTCACGGAAAGAAAGGTATTATGGAAGCCTTTACAACGGGTAAGGGAAAAGTAGTCATAAGATCTAAGTATGAGATTATTGATGCCGATCCGCACAGTAAGGATGATCTCAATAAGACACATACGGCAATTTACTTCACTGAACTTCCCTACCAGGTGAATAAGGCTGAACTTGTGAAGAAGATAGATGATTACCGTAAGGACGGTGTCATTCCAGGAATAGCACAGATCAAGGATCTCTCAGGGCGAGACGGGCTCAGGGTTGCTGTCTACCTCAAGCAGGATGCAGTTGCAAATATTGTGTTGAATATGCTCTGGCAGAAGACAGCTTTGCAGTCAAATTTCAATATTTATAACCTTGCTCTTTATAATGGAGCACCAAAGCTCTTCAACCTCAAGGATATGCTGCAGGTTTACATAGACCACAGGGAAAGTGTAATCGAACGCAGAACACGCTTTGACCTCAAGAAGGCAAAGGAAAGGGAACATATCCTCCTTGGTCTGAAGATTGGACTTGAGAACATTGATGAGGTTATTGCTATCATCAAGGCCAGCCAGGACAACACTGTTGCATCTCTTGAGCTACAGAAGAAACTCCAGCTCAGTCAGGCACAGGCTGATGCAATCATCGATATGAAGCTTGGTAAGCTGAGCCATCTGGAAACAGATAAGATTCTTGATGAACTTGCTGAAATCGAGAAGAGAATCAGCGAATATGAGTATATCCTGAGTGACAGGGCTCATGTTCTTGAGGTAGTAAAGAAGGAAATCAGGATTATCGGTGAAAAATACGGTGATGAGAGAAGAACCCAGATAGTTGAACATGAACTCGATGATGCTTCCCCTGAGGATTTCATCAAAAAGGAAGAGGTTGTAATCAATATCACCAAGAAGGGATTTGCAAAGAGACTCTCCGTTACAGAGTACAAGGCTATCGGTAAGGGCGGAAAAGGCAATATCGGGGCTAAACTCACAGATGGTGACTATGTAGATCATCTTTTCACCTGTTCATCCCATGACATCCTGACTTTCATAACCAACAAGGGTAAGGCATATTACATCAAGGCCTTTGAGATTCCTGAGAGTGCAAAGACAAGTAAGGGTGCCAATATGAAGAACTTCCTCAAGATTGAGAACGAAGAGAAGATTACATCGGTAATCAACTTCAAGCCTGAGGAAATCAACGAAGAGACGTACCTTTTGATGGTAACCAAGATGGGTGTTACAAAGCGTGTCGGAATGACAGAGTTCAGAAATGCCAAGACAAAGGGTGTGAAGGCTATTCTCCTTGATGAGGGAGATGAGCTTGTGCAGACTCTGATGGTCAAGGAGCATGATGAAATCATGTTCATATCGAGAAGCGGTAAAGGCCTCAGAACTTCAGTTGATGATATTAGGTCAATGGGAAGAGCTGCCCGTGGTGTTAAGGCTATGAAACTCCTCGGAGATGATGAGATTGTCTCTGCTGTCAAGGTTGAGGATGACAAGAATATCCTGCTTCTGACCGAACTTGGTAAGGGTAAGAGAACTTCCTTTGATAACTTCATGCCTCATGCAAGAGGAACAATGGGTCAGAGAATCTATTCTCTCAATGAGGATGACAAGGTTGTTGGAGCTGTTTCTGTTACAGACAATGATGATGTTATTCTCATTACAATGCTTGGACAGGTGCTCAGGGTTGCTGTAGTGAATATCAGCAATCAGGGAAAGAATGCATCCGGAGTCATTGTGGCAAAGTTCAAGAAGAAGAATGACCGCGTTAATGCTCTTGATGTAACTCTCCATGAAGAGGTCTCATTGGAAGACGAAGAAAGCGCTGACGAAGAGCCGACAGAAGATAACACTGAAGAATAAGCTTTAATCAGCATTGTTATGATTTGCCCGGGAAATCCCGGGCATTTTCTTTATCACTAAATAGAAAAGCAACATATGCACCGAATATGCCTAAAAATACTGCCCTATTCTATAGGACAACAAGTAGATAAATATACAGCTAAAACTGTAACTATACATAGAAACATCGGAATTTAAAATCCTAGTTAATTTGTTATATTAAAAAGAGATATCTTATAATATGCCGGGAGTCCTGGATTTTGAAAAAGACAGAATCAATTTTCGCAGAAGTAGTCTGAAGGAAGCAGTAAAAATGGTAAAATAGAGTGAGCTCCTAAGATAAAATTTACTCCCCTTATTCATCTAAGGCAAAAGGGAGATTAGTCTTGGTTGATATAATAAAATTATCCCCTTCTCTCTTATCTTATTTGATAGTTGTTGTTCTTTTTGGATTTGAAAGAAATCATATAAATATATTTGTGTAGCGAGCCCTGTGAATAGAGTATTTTAATTTGCACGTATTATTAATGTTCCACGTGGAACATTCAAATTATGTAGAATTATTATAAGATGCACTGCGAAGAAAATTTATAATTCCAGAAAAGATTGAGATTAACAAATTTGATCTTAAGTGTATTTGAGAATATATATATCGTTTAGATTGAATACTGCGTTATAAATCTTATTAGTGATTGTTATTAAAAAATCTTAGGATTCTTTGAATGAATATTTTACAGAACAAACGAAATGAGGTTATATGCAGCAGAAAAATGGCGGAATGATTTGGTATATTAGTGAATATAATGTCATAAGAACTAGGAATTTGTTTTCCATAGAGTTAGAGATGGAATTTCCGTATTTAATTCGATTTGTTTCTTACATATTTTAACTATAATTGTTTGTTGATTTTCTGATTTTAAGTCTAAGCTTAGATAACTATGCCAAACATGTCTAAATATATCTGGTTTATATTTGCTTAATGTAAGCGAGTCAAACAGAACGCAATTAAAGAGCCTATATTTATACGAATTCATTATTAAATTTGTGAATAATCAACAGAGACGGATGCCAGAAAGGGAAGGCCAGGCTTCTATAGAAATAGCTTTGAATACTTGAAGGTGTATAGAAAGATAAAATATTAAGTATCTTTTTCTCCTGGAATGATAAATGATCAATCTATGTTTTTAAAAAGTACAAGATTATTAATATCTAAAATTAATCAATTAAACGACTCATTTTTGAATTTCAGGATTATTAAAAGATTCTTTATATTATTTGATATGAAATGTTGGAAGAAGGTTGTTTTCTTCTTAATGAATTCGTCCTGTAATTTTGTAGTACTAACTTCATCACATCACCTGGCGGGTGTTTACTTTGTTGCGAAATTATTTTTTGATGCTTTTGAGGCTAAAATTGAAAGTTATTCATAGACAAAAATGATAATTTACAAAAGTGTAGTACCTGTTTCTATGAGTAATATATCCACAGGAAACTATATTATTTTTTATATACGGATTAATGGTGTTTAAAGCATTGATGAATAATGTTTTTATCGTTGCTGCTATTCAATTCTTTGTATAATGTTCCACGTGGAACATTAAAAAAGAGCTCCACATTGAAGCTCTTAATTATCCCATCTACTGGATTCTATGTAGAGTTAGCATAATTCATCGTTGACTACAACGATATCTTTATCGACCATTTCTTTCAGGTATCTTTCAACACCATTGGAGAGAGTCATCTGACTCATTGGGCATCCGGCACAATGACCATGAAGCTTTACATGTACAATTTTGCCTTCGATCTTTTCAACTGATATATCGCCTCCGTCATTCTGCAAAGCCGGGCGAATTTCATCTATAGCCTTCAATATTTCTTCTTTCATTTTACGCTCCTTAAGAAGTATAGCATAAGGATAACAGTAGCTTAATTTTGGGTCAATAACCTTACTTTTTTGCTGACAATACTCTATATAATGTTTATAGTAATTATATGTCGAGAAAAATTATTTTTTATAACCAGAAAGGTGGAGTAGGTAAGACTACTGTTGCTGTAAACTTGGCCTCTGCTTTGGCTGTAAAAGGCTTCAAGGTTTTATTAATTGATCTTGATGCACAGGTTAATCTGACACATGCTGTTTCCGGTGATTTGAAGAAACCTAATATTTACCAGGTAATCACCGGACAGGTTGACGTTAAAGAATCAATTCAGGCAACACAGTTTGCCAATTTGGATTTGATTCCCGGTTCCCTTGATCTTGCCGGGCTTGCTATTGAGCTGGTTGAAGAAGAGAACAGAGAGAAGTTTCTTAAGAAGACCACTTCTTCTATTGAAGGAGATTATGATTATATTCTACTTGATTGTCCTCCTTCTCTTGGATTAGAGACAGTTAATGCTCTTTGCTGGTGTGATGAGGTGATTATTCCGCTGCAATGTGAGTACCTTGCAATGGAAGGATTGAATTTGATAATGAGAACTATTACTAATATCAAGAAATCAGTTAATCCTAAAATCCGGATATTGGGAATTCTTTTCACAATGTACAGTAAACGTATAAGATTGAATCAGGATGTGGTTGATGATATTTCCGCTTATTTTCCTGATCTTGTTTTTAAAACAATAATTCCACGTTCTTCAAGGCTTGCAGAAGCACCGTCACATGGACTTCCAATAAACTATTATGATAAGTCTTCGGCCGGTGGAAAGGCATTTGTTAAGTTAAGTGAGGAGGTTATAAGCCGTGGCAACTGATAAGAAAAGAGGTTTAGGTAAGGGAATCGGCTCTTTGATGAGCGGTTTTGATTTCGATACCCAGACAGAAGATATTCTGACAAAGACTCTTAAAGAGGAAAAACATACAAATAAACTGGCTGTTATTGAGATTGATATAAGCAGAATAAGAACCAATCCAAACCAGCCGAGAAAATACTTCGATGAAGAGGCTCTGAATGAACTTGCTGAGTCCATAAAGACACAGGGGATTATCCAGCCACTTACAGTTGAAGAGATTGCTCCTGGTGAATTCTCCATCATTGCTGGTGAAAGAAGATACAGGGCAGCAAAGATAGCAGGACTGGAGAAAGTACCGGCAATCGTGATGTCTTTGACAGATGTGCAGAGAATACAGGTTTCCCTGATTGAAAACATCCAGAGGGAGAATCTTAATGCCATTGAAGAAGCTCAGGCGTATCAGTACCTTATCGACAAGACCGGATTTACCCAGGAGGAAGTTGCAGGAAGGGTTGGAAAGAGCAGAAGCACAATAACAAACTCCCTCAGGCTGCTCTCTCTTTCTGACCAGATGAAGGATGACATTGTCTCCGGGGCAATGACTGCAGGGCATGCAAAGGCAATCCTCTCTCTTGTTAATCCGTCAGACAGACAGCTTTTGAGAGATAAGATTATCAGGGAAGGGCTTTCTGTCAGGGATGCAGAGGAGATGGCTGCCTCCTTCAATAAGGGACAGAAAGTAAAGACCAAGAAAAAGAGTGAAAAGGAAGACGAAGAGATAAAGAAGACTGAGGAGAAGTTCACTTCAGCCCTCGGGTCAAAATGTGAAATAAAAGGGTCCCTTGATAAAGGTAAACTTATAATTAAGTACCGTAGCTCCTCTGATTTGGAGAAGCTGTATGCACTGATAAGTAAGGGCGAAATACTTTTTGATGACTAACTTATTATAATGAAAGGAAATAAACATGAAAGACGGATTATATGCAATTATTAAAACAAAGCGTGGTGATATTACTCTCTCCCTTGAGTATAAGAAGACTCCGATGACAGTGTGCAATTTTGTAGGACTTGCAACCGGTGTCCTCAATATGAAGAATCCGGGAACTCCGTTCTATGATGGGCTGAATTTCCATCGTGTCATAGATAACTTCATGATTCAGGGAGGATGCCCTGAAGGTAACGGAACAGGAGGCCCTGGATACAGATTCCCTGATGAGTTTGATCCCTCCCTAAAGCATACAGGTCCGGGGATACTCTCAATGGCTAATGCGGGACCGGGAACAAATGGAAGTCAGTTCTTCATCACCCATGTTGAAACTCCCTGGCTTGACGGCAAACACACTGTCTTCGGTCATGTTGTCGAAGGGCAGGATGTTGTCAACAAGATAAAACAGGGTGATAAGATTAACTCTGTTGAAATAGTGCGTGTAGGAAAGGATGCTGAAGAGTTTGAAGTATCGAAAGAGAGGTTCGCTGAACTTGTAAAAGAAGCTGACGAGAAGACACGGAAAGCGAAGGAAGAGGCTGAGAAGAAAATACTTGATGAAATTCATTCCCGCTATCCTGATGCTGTTAGAACGCCATCCGGTCTTATGTATGTTGTAGACAGAGAAGGAGAGGAAGGAAACAGCCCGATGTTCGGTGACAGGGTTACTGTCCACTATGAGGGAAAACTTCTCAACGGAAAAATCTTTGATTCTTCATATCTGAGAAAAGAACCTGCTACATTTAAGATAGGAGAGGTTATTGACGGCTGGAACGAGGCTCTTGTCACAATGACAAAGAATGAGAAGAGGACACTCATCATTCCGCCTGAACTCGGTTACGGCGAATACGGATACCCCGGAGTCATCCCTCCCAATTCATATCTGATTTTTGAAGTGGAGCTGCTTTCCTTCTAGGAGAAATGATATGAAGAGCACCACCATATATGTCTGCCGGGAATGCGGAAGAGAAGAGTCAAAATGGACCGGAAAATGTCCTGACTGTGGCAGCTGGAACAGCTTTGAAGAAAAAAGCATAACTCCGGCTAAGAATGTTGACAGGACAAAGACTGTAATAGATGAGGATGTCAGAACCCTCAATGAGGTCCCTTACGAGAAGACTATGAGAGTATCTTCACGGATGGAAGAGTTTGACAGGGTTCTCGGCGGTGGTGTCATGAGACCATCCAGCGTTCTTGTCGGAGGTGAGCCGGGAATAGGTAAATCAACACTGATGCTTCAGATAATCTCCTCTCTCGCTGAATATGGCCCTGTGCTCTATATTTCCGGAGAGGAGAGCCCGTCACAGGTGAGACTCAGGGCGGAGAGGCTGAATCTTCCGACAGAGAAAATCCAGATTTTTTGTGATACCAGACTTGAGTCCATTGAAGAGGTTATCGAGAGGATCAGGCCTGCATACATTGTTGTGGACTCAGTCCAGACTCTATCCTCCTCGACTCTCGAGTCTGCAGCAGGCTCTCCCAACCAGATTAAAACATGTTGTATGGAGCTCTCTGTGAGGGCAAAGAAAGCCGGCTCTGCAATCTTCTTTATAGGCCATGTTACAAAGGACGGGATTATCGCTGGGCCGAAGATCATTGAGCATATGGTCGATACTGTTCTCTACTTTGAGAGTGCTGAAAACGGAATCAGACTTCTCCGTGCCAGCAAGAGCCGCTTCGGGAGTGTGGACGAACTCGGACTTTTTGAGATGACAGCAACAGGGCTCAGGGGGGTGAAGGATCCGTCCCTCATATTTCTATCCACAAGGGAGAATGATGAGGTCCCTCCAGGGATTGTCTTTACTCCTGTAGTGGAAGGTTCCAGAACATTTATTGTTGAAATCCAGGCCCTTCTTGTGGAGGCAAGAGGAGGTTACCAGCGTATCTATTCAGACAAGGTCGATACCAACAGGATAAACAGGGTTGAGGCTATCCTTGCCAGGCATGCCGGACTTGACCTTTCGAACCAGGACATTTATGTGAATGTAGCAGGAGGAGTGAAACTGACAGAGGCAAGCATTGATCTTCCTCTTGCACTGGCTCTCTATTCGTCAAAGACAAACATAGCTCTGCCGTCATCACTTGCATCTTTCGGAGAATTGTCCCTTGCAGGAGAAGTGAGACCTGTGACATTCCAGGAAAGAAGGGTGAAAACTCTCCTTGATATGTCCTTCTCACGCATAATCACGTCTTCTTCATCATTGAAAGGGAAAGGTGATGATGTTGTCTCTGTGAAGGATATAAGATCAGCTGTGATATCTGCATTCAGGAAGAAAGTCAGTCAGGATAACTAAGTAGATATCTTCTTATATGATCTGAAGATGATATGCCATCATAGATTCAGATATTACAATTGATTTGAAGCAGTCGCATTATTATGTGGCGGAGAATCTGTGGTTTGTAGAGATCTCTGACTTTCTGGTGAGATTTTGTTTATCAACACAGAGGTCGCCTGGAACAGCCAACTTGTAGAGTGAAACAAGAATATTCTCTTATTCGCCTTTGGCATTATTTTTCCCCTCAATAGCATGAGGGGAATATTTGTCTTTCTTGTGCTCCAGAATTCATGGCTTTAATCTCGATACTTGGGGGTATCAGAGTTTGGCAAGTATAAACGGGAAGCCTACAAGGGAGCCGAAGATGGAGCCCAGGCTACTCATTACAAAGGCAACCAGACATTTGAGGATTCTGTTTTTATACCATCCCTTCAGCGTCAGGGCGTCATTGTTAATGTTCTCGAAATCTTTGACTTTGGGGGCTTTGAATGTTGCCTGCCAGATACCTGCAAAGAGTCCGACTCCCAGAACCGGGTTAAGGACAAAGAACGGGGCTGTAATTCCGCTTAGGAGACATGTCAGTATTGAGCCACCTCCGATAAGGGTGAAGAGGAATGTGCAGCTAGCGTTGGCAGCAACCCAGTAAAGGAATGCTTTGAGCCCCTGGTCCCACCCTGAAGTAAAGATCCCGACTGCCACCAGGGCAACAATCAAGGTAGGAATTGCCCATTGGAGAATCTTACCGGCTTTACCCGGCTTGGGAATCTGGGTGATGGAAGATGTGTCTGTGCTTATTTCACCTTTCTCGAGTTTCTCAAGAGTCCTGATGATTCCCTGTGTGTGTCCTGCACCTATGACTGCAACCTTTGTCTTTCCCTCGGATGTATAGATGGATGTTGCGAGGTATCGGTCTCTCTCGTCTATGAGAACCTCTTTTACAGAAGGAAGCTCCTTTGCAACTTCCTTGAGCATGCTTTCCAGTGTTTCCTCATTCTTCAGGTCTTCAAGGTCCTCTTCACTTATTTTCTCGTTGGAGAAGGATGCGGAGATAAGGGTTGCCAGAAGCTTGCATTTATTCCATAGGGAACTCTTTCCCCAGGCACGGCGGAAAGTGACCTGGATTTCCCTGTCACAGAGAGAGACGGGAATACCTTTTTCTTCTGCAAGCTTAGCTGCTCCGATAATCTCTGCTCCCGGGTCGGATCCTGTCTGCTGCCCCATCCTCTTCTGGAATGAGGCAAGGGCGGTGTTTGCAAGAAGCAAAAAGCCTTTTCCTTCCTTGAATATCTTCTTGATATCCATATTCTCGTAGGAGGCATCCTTTGTCTTGCTCTTCATTCTCCCGTCATCAAGTTCTATGCATACTCTGTCAGGGTTTTCCTTCTCAATAATCTCCCTTACCTCTTCGGCACTGTTCTTTGAAACATGTGCAGTGCCGACAAGGTGTATGACATCTCCGTTGTCGAAAGTAAGAATATGGTAGGTGTCGCTAATTTTTGCTGTTGTCATATCAGAGTTCCTTAAGTGCAGCTTTCAGGAAGTTTAGGATTCTTTCAGCTGATTCTATCTCCAGATGTTCGTTAACCGAATGGACATCAAAGAGATTAGGCCCTATCGATATGCTGTCCATTCCAGGGATGCGGTCATTTATTACACCACATTCCAGACCGGCATGTATTGCTGTGACTAGCGGTTCTTTTCCGGTGATCTTTCTGTAAGCCTCGGGAAGTCTGATTGCAAGCGGGGAATCCGGATTGGGGAGCCATCCCGGATAGCCGTCTCCGACAGAGACCTCGAAGCCGCTGTTTCTGTATACGGTCTCGATGATCCTAGCAATGTTCTTCTTTGCACTGTCGATGGAACTGCGGATGGAGAAAGTTACACTGCACTCTGAATCTTTGAGAGTTACAATTGCGAGGTTGCAGCTTGTCTCGACAATGCCTTCCAGTGTCTGGGAGTATGCCTGAACACCGTTTGGAGAGACAAGAAGAGTATCTCCCACCTTTCTGCTGTCCTCTTCTGTGACGGCTGTTTCCGGCATCCTGGCCTTGCCGACATTAATGGTAACAGAGCCATCTCCTTTGCAGAATTCGACTCTGAGATTCTCTTCCAGTATATGTGCTGTCTCTTCTGCGTCTTTGGCATTTGGCACTACAAGCACAGCCTTAAGGGAGGAAGGTATGACATTCCTCTTTGTTCCTGCCTCGATACTGACCAGGCGGTAGGATTTAAGGAGTGAGAGGAATCTGCTGAATGCAACAATGGCATTGCAGCGGCCTTTGTTTATGTCTGAACCGGAGTGTCCTCCGAGAAGATTTGTGATTTCAACTGAGATGGCCTCTCCGTCTGTCACCTTGCATCTTTCCAGGTCTGCTGAGGCAACCGCATCAAGACCTCCTGCGCATCCGATACAGAAGAAACCTTCCTCCTCATTGTCAATGTTGATCATCTTTCTGGCGCTGACGTATTTGCTCTCAAGTCCGAAGGCTCCGCTGAGGCCAACTTCCTCGTTTACAGTACATATAGCTTCAAGAGGGCCATGTTCGTAGCTGTCATCGGAGAGGAGGGTGAGAATCATTGCCAGGGCAATACCGTTGTCGGCTCCGAGAGAGGTGTCCTTAGCCCTGATTTCCTTTCCGTCTGAAACAATCTCAATAGGGTCTTTTGTAAAGTCATGCTTTGAGCCTTCTCTCTTCACGCAGACCATGTCCATGTGTCCCTGAAGAGCAACAGGTTCAAGATTCTCAAGGCCTTTTGTAGCCTCTTTCTTCATTATCACATTGCCTGCAGCATCTGTAACTGCCTCTATGTTGTTTTTCTTTGCCCAGTCAAGGAGAAAAGCCCTTATTCCATCTTCCTTTCCGCTGTCTCTGGGAACAGAGGAAATCTCATTGAAATATTGCCATAATTTCTTTTCTTTCAAGGTGTCGTACCACATATAGTTCTCCTAACAGGATGAAGTATAACAATTTTACCCGCCATCGTCAGTAAAATGACATAAAAGTGCCACTTAAAAACGTCATTGTGTCTTGCACTCGGAAAGAGTTATACACAAAATAAACATATAGCTATGATAGATAACATCCTCCTGATAATTAATCCTAATGCCTCCAAGGGCAGGGGTAGGAATAAAGCAAAGAAGATAAAGGACCTTTTCTCCAAGCAGGGGAGAAGTTGTACTATTGCATATACATCCGGAAAAGGCCATGCGGAAAAACTTGCAAAAAGCGGGGTTGAGAGTGGCTTCAGAACAATCATTGCCGCCGGTGGTGACGGTACTGTAAACGAGGTCATCAACGGCGTGATGCGCGCAAAGGGTCATGAGAGAGTCAGGATGGGAATCATCCCTGTCGGAAGGGGAAATGACTTTGCTTGGATAGCGGGTATTCCTAATGATCTTGAGAAAGCTGTCGACATCATCATAAAGGGAGATGTCAAGGATACCGATGTCGGGTTTGCGAAGGGAACCGGCCGTGAGAAGGGAAGATATTTTCTAAATGGTATGGGATTCGGCTTCGAGCCTATGGTCAACTTCAAGGCACAGGATTACAAACATCTGAACGGGATGGCCAGTTATGTGGCGGCATTTATCCATATTTTATTCAATCCTCCGAAAGGATACGACCTCAATGTGAAGATTGATGACGAGGAGATAGAGATTAATTCCCAGCAGTTCAGTGCGAACAACGGCCGCAGGATGGGCTCCTCTTTTCTGATGACGCCTCTTGCCGAGATAGATGACGGCCTTCTTGACTATATGTATACCAAGAAGCTTTATAAGGGATTCGGCCTTATAAAGATGGCTTTCAGGTTTTTCCGTGGGGCAATGGTTTCCGATAAGGAGAACTTCGGATACGGGAAGGCAAAGCGGATTGAGATTTCTTCCTCCCGGGATTTGATCGTCTCACATATAGACGGAGAGGAGTTCTCCAGAGTTGGAAAACATTTTGAGATAGAAATCCTCCATAATGCGGTGAAACTCTACAGGTAATGTGTACATTTTTCAGTGACAAGTGTATACATACTAATAAATTAATAGCATAAAAAATATGTTTGACAGATTTTCCGGGCAACTGTATCATTATAATACCGTATAAAGCGCCCAAAAAGTGGGCGTGTTGCTGATAAAGTGGTGATAAAATGATTAAGGAAAGCGTACCAGGAATTCATTTTTACGATCAGGATTTCGTCGACATGTACGACAGAGCCTGGGTTTGGTTGGAAGAGATTTGGAAGACAGGTGATAAGGATGGAAAGTTCCCCGAAGGATACTTCATTCATGACGGATCCAATACTATCTCCCTTTATGATGTCTCTCTTTCCTCACTGTTCCTGGTGTATTCTAATCAGATTTACAGCCCGTATTCGATGGTTGATTATTTTTATGCTCGTCAGGAAGCAAACGGAAGGATTGCTGAGGAGTAT
Source organism: bacterium (assembly GCA_963640795.1). GTDB lineage: Bacteria > Spirochaetota > Spirochaetia > Sphaerochaetales > Sphaerochaetaceae > Ornithospirochaeta. The sequence goes on from CAVIAZ010000005.1 coordinate 23,160, forward strand.
AATATAGATACGGACGAACCTGTTGTCAGCTCCTCAAACCCGCTGGGTGCCACACTTCCTTTGCTACCTTATGTCGAATACATTTTCTATCATAAAATCGGTAACAAGAAGAGACTGAGGGATGTCATCCCTTATCTTGAGAAGTATTTTGAATGGATGAAGGCCAACTTCCAGGATTCCAACGGTCTTTATGCCGTCCCAGATAGTGCCGTTCACATGGGTAACCTTCCTCGTGAGGGAGCAAGATACTACATTGACTTCAATGCAGCTATGGCAGTCTTTGCCCTCTATCTCTCAATCATAGGTGATATCTTGAACGACAAGGAACTTGCCTTCAGGTACAAGAGGGTTTACTTTGCCTTGAAGACAAGAATCAACTCGATGATGTGGTCGGCTGAAGATAACTTCTACTATGATCTTGATGAGAACGGAAACCAGATCAGGAATATGCATGTCGGAGCATACTGGACACTGCTGGCACAGATTCCAAATGATGAGTATGCGGCATTCCTGATTGAAGACTTGAAGGACGACAGTCTCTTTGGGACAGATAACCCGTTCCCGACACTTCCGGTATCAAACAAGCATTTCTCGAAGGATGGTAACGGATGTTGCGGTTCCGTCTCCACTTTCATGAATTACATTATCATCAAGGGCCTTGCCAACTATGATTCATTCGTCTTTGCCAGGGAATGTGCTATCAGACACATGTATTTCATCCTTGATACCCTTCATCCGGGAGAGGAGAAACAGGGAGATGCCTGGGAGCTCTATAAGCCGATGGAAGAAGGACCTGCAATCATGCCAGAAGGTCTGGTCAATAGAAGAAGATACCTCCCGTCAATCGGACTCATTGCGATATCTGCATGCATCGAGAATATCATAGGACTCGATATCTCACTGCCGAGAAAGACAGTCTACTGGACAATGCAGTCCCTGGAGGCGATGGGGATAGAGCATCTTTCTCTTAAGAAGAACCTTATTACAATCCTTTCCAACAAGAATCAGAGGGGCTGGGAGATAAGGCTTGAGAGTGAGAAGCTGTACTACTTCACCATTGAGATTATCGATGATGAGAAGAAAAAGACTCTTCCAATCCCTTCGGGTAAGTGCTCGATGCTGATTGATAAGCTTTAATTATACAAAAATTCGGCGTAAAGTACGGCTCAGACGGCCGTACTATTTAATAGATAACAAACAGGAGTTTTTATTATGGACATGAATTCATTCTCCTTAAAGGGAAAGGTTGCCTGGGTTACAGGTGCCAGCTATGGTATTGGAATGGCCATCTGCAAGGCCTATCATGATGCAGGAGCTAAAGTAATATTCAACACATCCCGCCAGGAATCTGTCGACAAGGGTCTTGAAGAATACCGTAATTGCGGTATGGATGATATCGAAGGTTATGTCTGTGATGTAAGGGATGAAGAGGCTGTCAAGGCACTTGCTGACAAAATAGTAGACAAGTACGGCAGACTGGACATTCTTGTAAACAATGCAGGCTGTATAAAGAGAATCCCGATGACAGAGATGAGTGCAGAAGATTTCAGGGCAGTTGTTGACCTCGATCTTAATGCTCCTTTTATCTGTGCCAAGGCAGTTATCCCGCAGATGATCAAGCAGGGTGGCGGAAAGATTATCAACATCTGTTCTATGATGAGCGAACTTGGACGTGAGACAGTCAGTGCCTATGCATCAGCTAAGGGCGGATTGAAGATGCTTACAAAGAACATTGCTTCTGAGTATGGTGCATACAACATCCAGTGCAACGGCATCGGGCCTGGTTATATAGCAACACCGCAGACAGCTCCATTGAGAGAGAGACAGGCAGACGGCTCAAGACATCCTTTCGATGCATTCATCGTTGCCAAGACTCCGGCAGAGAGATGGGGTACTCCTGAGGATCTCCAGGGACCTGCAGTCTTCCTTGCTTCTGATGCATCCAATTTTGTCAATGGCCATATCCTCTATGTTGACGGGGGAATCCTGGCATATATCGGAAAGCAGCCGAAATAAGAAAATAAACTATAAAGAGGCAGAGCTAGAATACGGCCCTGCCTTTTTTCTTTTTGTTATAATCAATATCCTATTGAGAACAGATGAGAAGAGTTCTAACAGTAATAATCTCAATCCTTCTACTTGTTTCATGCTCCGTGAGAAGTACAGAGGAAGGTAATATAAATATTGCCGTATCTCAGGAGCCTGTCACCCTCGATATTGCAACTTCATCTACTCTGATGGGGAGAATAATTGCATCGGGAAACATATATGAGAAACTTCTGGTGCTTGACACAGAGGGGGAGATCCGGGAGGAACTTGCATCCTCATATTACTTTTCTGATGACAACAGAACGCTTACCTTCCTCCTGAGAGAAGGTGTCATGTTCCACGATGGAACTCTTATGAGTGCAGAGGATGTGGCAGCATCAATGAACAGGTATCTCTCTCTTTACGCTCGGGCATCTGAGCTTGTCGGGGAGAGTAGATTTGAAGTTACAGGGGATTTGGAAATAAAGATAACAGCTGACCGTTCCCTTGTTTTTCTTCCGATTTTAATTGCATCAAGCCCGCAGGAGGCTATTATTATGCCTTCTTACTTAATTAACGGGACTGACACAGTAAAAGAATACATAGGGACAGGGCCATATAAACTCTCCCTCTGGAGGAGCGGGGAGAAGATAGTACTTGAGAAGTTTGACTCTTACTCTGAATACGGGGAAGAGAGTAACGGTAAATGGGGAAGAAAGAGTGCCCGTAACAGGAGCCTTACATTTTATTTTGTGCCCGATTCAATAACAAGACTGTTGGGACTTGAGAGCGGACAGTATGATTTTATCAACGATGTCATGAGCTCTGATTTTGACCGCATTGAGAAAAACGAAGGGATCAGACTCATAGAGGGAGATGAAAGTGGGAGTATTGCACTTGTATTCAATAAAAAAGAGGGTCCTTTCAGAGATAAGAGTATAAGAGAGGCAGTCTCTTTGGCGCTCTCTTCTGAGGTCCTTATGGCTGCATGCTATGGTGATAGTGGATACTCCATCAGTAGTGATTATATGGAGTCAAGTCAGAAGAACTGGTTATCAGAATTATCCAACAGGTATGAAGAGAGAGATATAGAAGAGGCAGAAAAAATCCTCTCTTCTTACAGCAACTTGAAGATAAGGATTCTTACCTCCAACCTCAGCAATCTCGATAAGATTGCCGTTGCCGTTAAAGAGGAACTGGGAGAGATTGGTGTGGAGAGCGAGATAATCACCCTCGACTGGGCAGGCTTTGTCGAAAAGAGAAATGATCCCTCTTCCTGGGATATCTACATATCGGCATTTACGACAGTACCGCTTCCTCAGATGAAGAGTTATTTTTCTCCGTCTTTTCCGGGATGGATGGAAGAGGAGAGTGAAGCATATAATGTAATCAGGAAGATGAATGAGGCGGAATCCTTAAGCGAAGCAATGAGAATCTGGAAGGATGGCCAGGAGGTTCTTTTTGATTATGCCCCCGTATATATTCCCGGACACTATTCAACAGTCTATGCCTCTTCATCTGATTTGGATAACATAATCATCCAGAATGGTTTCTTCTTCTGGCAGTGTGAGAAAAATTAAAAATATTACTAACAAAACCTTTCTTCTTTCGTATCTAATATTGTAAATTCTTCATATTAAGGAAGTAAGAGAAATGGAACTAAACGACAAACTGCTTGAGAAAGCAAAGAATGCGAAAACAGTTGAAGAACTTGCTGCTGTTGCAAAGGAGAATGGCTTCGAACTGACAGCTGAAGAAGCAAAGACATATTTTGCAAACCTTAATGCCAAAGAAGGTGAGCTTTCTGATGATGAACTAGACAATGTATCTGGTGGCGGAAAGTGTGGTACGATTTACAAAGACAATAGACCTGTTGTTACAGTAGGAAATACCTGTGATCTCTGGCGTTGCGAAAAAGACCACTCCCGTAAAAGAAATAAGGGCTGTTCGATGACCTTTGATACGTGCATTATGTGCGATGCTTTAGGCGTCTGCTCAAACTGTGAATATTCCCACTCGGAAAGTGGACTGCTTCTGTGCTATCATCCTGACAGATACGACAACTGATTTGTTTTGAAATAAGGAAGTAAGAATATGGAACTTAATGACAAGTTGCTTGAGAAAGCAAAGGATGCAAAAAGTGCTGAAGAACTTTTCTCTTTGGCAAAGGAAAACGGAATCGAGCTTACAGAGGAAGAAGCAAAGACATATTTTGCTCAGATCAATTCCAAAAAAGGTGAGCTTACAGATGATGAACTAGACAATGTGTCCGGCGGTGGAAAGTGCGGAACAATCTATTACGAAAACAGACCGGTTATTACTGCACTTAACAGCTGTGACCTCTTTAGAAGGGAAGGAACACTTGTACAAGACGGTGGATATTGCAAGGATTGCTGCTTCAGCCGTACTGTGGGAACATCTGCCGTAACTGCGATTTTAGTTTGCCTCCATGACGAAAGATACGACAACTGATTTACGTTTAGTAAGAGAAAATCAAACTGACACCCGGGTTGCTTTTTAAGCTTCTCGGGTAGAAGTTTTCCTTTTTCTTCTATAATTTCCTTTGGTTGCTTCAAGAGCTGTTTTCTCTTCCTACTTAACAGGTCAACATAGAGACAAAGTGATTGACCTAAAATATTGAAAAAAGAGAAGAAAGAAATGAAAAAAACAATAAGAAACAAAGGCGCTGAACTTCTCATTTCCCTCCTTCTCATTTCCCTCCTCCTCTTCTCCTGTTTCTATTTTCTCTCTGGTGACTCTTCCTCTGTCCTTCTTGGGGATGATATTACCTCTACTGCCCGAGATGCCTACAAGAATAGTACTCACAAAGGCTTCTGGAGTGGGTATATAACATCTATGGTATCTTTTTTTACATTAAATTGGGGAAAGAGCATGAGCGGGGAGAGTGTAAGGGATATAGTCCTGAGGTCACTTGGAGTATCATCATCACTTGCATTCTATGCATTCCTCTTCTCTTTTCCGTTCTCACTCTTCCTCTCTCTCCGGGCAGTAAGAAAACAGGGGGGCATGGCTGACAGATTTCTTGCATTTTTTTCTGCACTTTTCCTTCTTCTCCCTTCCTTTCTGACGTCTATTATTCTTGTGCTTGTTTTTTCGTCAGCCCTGAAGCTGTTCCCCGTTGCGGGGTATGTGCCACTATCTGACGGGTATTTCGGTCATCTAGCAAGAATGGTTCTCCCGTCACTTTCGATTTCATTCATCAATACATCCTACATGCTCCGGCTCTTCAGAAAGGGACTAGGGGAGACTATTACGGAGCCTTATGTGACATATGCACGGGCAAAAGGCGTGAAGGATAAAGATATTGTCCTTCGCTCTGTGCTCAAACCCTCCCTTCCCGTAATCATCAGCACAACCGCAATGAGTATTATCTCATTTTTTGCATCAAGTACGGTTGTGGAGACAGTATTTGCCCTTCCCGGGATGGGACGCTCTCTTGTCAGAAGTGCACTCGAGAGAGATTACTCCCTCAGCTTTGTTCTTGTTATGATAATGATGCTGATTATTTCCCTTGTTTTATTTATTAGTAGTCTTCTTATAAACATTGTTGACAGGAGGGGAGAAAAAGAGAATGGCAAAGCTTAGAGCAGGGATCATCCTTCTTCTTGTTCTTCTCCTTTCCGGACTTCTCTTCATGGGAAAGGGGGAGATAACTCTTTCAGATTATCTTGCTTCTCCCGGGGAGGGTCATATCTTCGGCTGTGATGCTCTCGGACGGGATCTCTTTTCGAGGTGCATGTACGCTCTTCTTGTATCATTCTCGGTAAGCTTTGCAGGAGCTCTGCTTTCCCTTATCATTGCACTTTTTGTTGTTTTCCTCTGTCGTAGGGAGGGAATAGTCAGGACAGTTGTCATTTCTCTTTTAAAGGCTGTAAAGACAGTTCCTTCAATAATTCTAGCTCTCTTCATGCTCTCTTTCGGGGGAAACGGAATTATAAAGCTTGTATTAACTCTTTCCTTTTCTGGTGGTGCGACTACTGCTCTTATGATACTTCCGCTTATCAAAGCAATTGAAGGAGAAGAGTATATAATTGCTGAGCGTAGCCTTGGAATCGGAGAGGGGAAGATATTCTTCCATCACATAGTGCCGACACTAGCTCCATTTATTATGGAGAACTTCTTCCAGAGTATGATAAGTATGATTATAACAGAGTCCAGTCTTTCCTTCCTCGGGCTTGGACCTGATGAGACAGTGCCGACTCTCGGGAGGATGCTCTCGGAGGGGAGAAGTCTGGTTCTCACTTATCCCCATACTGTAGTTTTTCCGGCCCTTGTGCTCTTTCTTCTGGGGTTGTCTGTCATGCTTATCTCCAGGGGATTAAGTGAGCTTGATTCTTCCCTTCATTGAGCGTGTGAGAGTAGTTTTATCAACATAACCGAGATCTCCCCCGATTGGGATTCCTGATGCAAGACGGGAGAAGGTGAGTGAGTAGGGGGAAAGTATGTTCCTTATATAAAGGGCTGTAGTGTCACCCTCCTCTGTCGGGTTAGTTGCAATGATTATTTCCCTGAAGGATCCTTTTTCCACCCTCTCTATGAGCTCTTTGAATCTTAAGGAACCCGGCCCTATGCCGTTAAGCGGGTTGATGGCTCCTCCAAGTACATGATAGAGTCCGTTGTAGATACCGAGTGACGAAAGTGATACGACATCCTGGGGATCCTCGACTATGCATAGAACTGATTTATCGAGTTTGTCATTCGAGCAATAGGGGCAGCTCTCACCCTCCATGAAGCAGCCGCAGACAGGGCAGGGGTGTATCCTGTCCTGGATAGTCATGATAGCCTCTCCAAGCTTTGAGTTATATGTTTTATCTGTTTTTATCAGATGATAAGCCATTCTTGTGGCGGACTTGTCTCCCATACCCGGAAGCTTTTTCAAGAGTCTTATAAGTTCATCAAGACTTGTCATGCTTTCATCCCGCCGAACATGTCCTGGAGAGATTTTCTCATCTCTGTTTCCCTTACACTCTCAACAGAGGAACATGCCTCATTGAATGCAGAAGCTATGAGGGTCTCCAGCACACTCTTGTTTTCCTTACTAAGAAGAGTCTCGTCAATTGACACATCCTCAATTTCATACATGCCGTTGATTTTGATTTCAACAAGTCCTGCCCCTGCCGATCCGGTAATGGTCTGGGCCTTGAGGGCTGAATCAATCTTCTCCTTCTGTGTCCTGGTCTTCTCCATCTGCTGGTTCAAATTCTTCATCATTTGGGCTAGTTCTAACGGGTTCATCTGACTTTGTCTCCTTGGGTTTAGTATCAGGTGTGCTCTTTTCGCTCTCATCTTTGGTAATAAGGATTTTCCCTCCAAAGATGGATTGCAGAGACACCATCTTCTCTGAGTATTCAATATCTTTAGGTTTATTGTAACAGACTTTGAGAGGCAGTTTTTCCCCTGCTGTTACTCCAATGGCACTCTCAACTTCCTTCCTGTTTTCGATAAGGAGGTCCCTTGCTATTTCACTCTTGACTGTAAGGACAAGGAAATTTCCTTCCCGTGATATCTCGGCATTGAGGATATGATGTGATAAGAGTGGCTTGAGGTCCGGGCTTATCTCCTTCTCTATAGCCTCAACTAGGTCGTGGTCAAATTCGACCGGGGTTTCTTCCCGGGGGGCAGGTTCCTCTATTACCGGAGAAGGGGAAACAGGTGCGGGCTCTGTAGCGGTAGGAGTTACAGGTGCTGTAACAGCCTCTGAAATGGGGGCTTCAATTACCCTCTCTGATTTTTTTTTAATGACGACAGACCCCTCTGCTATACCTTTCTTCATGTCCTCGAGCTTTCTCACCAGTGACTCGTTGGAGACAAGGTATGGTAGAGAAGATAGTCTTGAGAAGAGAAGTTCGAGCTCGAACTGCGGGGAAAGTGTGTACCTTAGGTCTCTGTAGAGATTCATGAAGGCCCTGAGCCCTGCTTCAAGCTGCTCCTTTGAGAGGAGGTTTACGATATCTTGTGGAATCTCATTCTCCTCGACACCGAGAATGGACGGTCTTCTTATCCCGTTCTTGTAGAAAAGGAGGGCTCTGAAGAAATCTGCCCCGTCTTTAGTAATCTGTTCTGGTGAGACACCGGACTGGAGAAGGGCGGAAATCTCCTCAATGGCTGCACCCGGATTGCCGAAAAGGGAGTATGAGACAACCTCACTTATCTTTGAGAAGCCTGCAAGATTAAGCCTCTCCCGGATCTTGTCCAGTGTTATATGGTCACCCGAGAAGGAGGCGACCTGGTCAAAGAGAGTGTAGGCATCTCTCATGCTGCCTGTTGCCTCTTTGCTTATCCAGAAGAGTGCGTCCTCATCTGCTTCTATGTTCAGATCCTCTGCCGCTTCTTTGAGACATGCCTGGATCTTCTCCTGTGGAATCAACTGGAAACGGAATACCTGGCAGCGTGATTTGATTGTTGCGGGAACCTTCTGTATTTCGGTTGTGGCGAAGATGAAGATGATATACTCCGGTGGCTCCTCAATAGTCTTGAGAAGGGCATTGAAGGCAGAGGTGCTCAGCATATGGACTTCGTCTATGATGTATATCTTGTAGCGGGATGACTGGGGAGGGAAAAGAACCTCCTCCTTAATCTTTCTCACATCATTGACCGAAGTGTTCGAGGCACCATCTATCTCTATGACATCAAGGCTGGTTCCGCTGGCTATCTCCCTGCATGAAGAACATACTCCGCAGGGGTGGGCGCTCATGCCGTTCTGGCAGTTGAGGGCCTTTGCAAGAAGACGGGCAGAGCTGGTTTTTCCGACCCCTCTCGGGCCGGCAAAAAGATATGCATGGGCAATGCGGTTCTCTTTTATCGCATTTTCCAGTGTCGATACTACAAATTCCTGTCCGACAAGCTTGTCAAAATCCTGGGGTCTTTTCCTGGTCGCTGTTACTTCATATGCCATGGCTTAATGATAGCATGAAAGATAATCAACGACTATCTCAAAAGGAGTATTCTCCCCTTCTCAAATTCTCAAGGGTTATGTGGGAGAAGAACTCCATATTATTTTTGTAGAGTGCCTCCCACATGGGAAGTGTCGGACACTCCTTCTGCCTGTGACAAGAATTCACATCGCTGCAGAGACATTCGACGGGGGCAAGACTGTCCTCGGTGATTGAGAGAATATCTTTAACAGAGAGGAGAGAAGGATCTCTTTTCAGTCTGTATCCTCCCTCCTTTCCTCTCTGGCTCTCAATGATGTCATTCTTCGAGAGTGTCTGGACAATCCTCTCCAGGTACTTGGGACTTATCTCCTCGCTGACGGCGATGTCCGAAAGGGGTGCAAAGCCGTCTTTTTTGGAGAGCGCGATAAGGAACCTGAGGGCATAGCGTCCCTTGGTTGAAATCATCATTGCTCTTTATAGAGTGGAGTTGAGAGATATCTGTCTCCTCCGTCAGGAAGAATGGCGACAATAGTCTTTCCTTTGTTTTCTTCTTTTCCGGCTTCCTCGATTGCCTTCCATAGAGCAGCTCCGGAGCTGATACCGATGAGTATTCCCTCTGTGCGGCCCATCTCACGTGCCCACTTGTAGGCATCCTCCTCCGTGGCTGTTGCAACATAGGAGTAAACTGATGTGTCGAGAGTATCGGGAACGAATCCTGCTCCTATTCCCTGTATCTTGTGGGAGCCTGAGATACCCTGTGTAAGGACAGGGGATGTGGCAGGCTCAATTCCAATGATTTCTACATCAGGATTCTTCTTTTTAAGATATCTGCCTGTTCCGGTAATGGTTCCGCCTGTTCCGATTCCGGCAATGAAAATGTCGACATTTCCGTCTGTGTCACGCCAGATTTCGGGGCCTGTTGTCTCTTCATGAGCAAGAGGGTTGCTTGGGTTGACGAACTGCCCGGGGATGAATGCATCCGGAATTTGCTCTTTAAGCTCTTCAGCCTTGGCGATGGCTCCTTTCATGCCTTTTTTGCCTTCTGTAAGCACAAGTTCAGCTCCATAAGCCTTCATCAGGAGTCTTCTCTCCTCACTCATTGTTTCTGGCATGACGATTATTACACGGTAGCCCTTGCTTGTTCCGATGGCTGCCAGTCCGATTCCTGTATTACCGCTTGTGGGCTCGATGATGACAGAGCCTTTCTTGAGGAGGCCTGACTTCTCGGCATCTTCAATCATCTTCTTTGCAATACGGTCTTTGATACTACCCGTCAGATTAAGATATTCCAGTTTGACAAGTACTCTTGCCTTGAGGCGGTACTTCTTCTCGATGTTGCTTACCTCGTAGAGCGGGGTAGATCCGACAAGTTCCAGAGCATTGTGATAAAGCATGTTTTCCTCCATTTCCTACCATATAAGTAGGAATTTGAAGTAAGATAGACATATTTCATGAATAATGCAATACCTGAAAAGCAAAAATAATCAAAAAAAGTGAATCTGTTTTGCATTATACATAAGTCGGTTTTAACAATGTAGAATCTGTTTGACATGCTTAAACAGGGGGATAGAATGCAGGATGAAGAAGGATGAAAGATGAAGTGTTCATGCTGTAACAAAGAGATTCTTAGTGTATTTGATAGCTGTCCCTTCTGTGGGGCAAAGCAGAAGGATGGAAAGACGGAAGGGGAGGTTTACAGTACCCTTGTGATAGACGGCAGGGGCTATAAATTTGCTTCCTTTGTCAGTTATCTGGCCCTTCCTGTCGGCATCATCGTCTCGATAATCTGTGCCTGCCTCAATGTGTGGCTTATTAAGAGGCATGACATTCTCGGCATTGTGAACACAGCGGACTATATCGCAATAGTGATTCTTGGTTATATGGCAACAAAGGGGCTGAAGAACTTTAAAAAGTATGGTCTCAATTCTCTTCTTGCAATCTGCTTCCTGACGCTTATCTCGAACATCTTCCGTTTCGTCTATGGCATGGATATGGAGAACCCGTATGATATCAGGTACTGGAAGATGTTCTCTCTTTTGAAGATAGTCCTCTCGGTGCTGACAGCTGTCTATTTTCTGAAGAGACACAAGGCATACAGCAAATAAAAATGCAGCAAATGGTCCGGGTCACATGAAAAATCCTCTGACCGTTGCTACATTCCTGTCCTGGCGGGGTTGGGAGGCATCCATTGCCTGGTATCTGCTGCATGACTATTTTGTCAAAAATAACCCTTAAAGTAAAGAGCGAATCAGAAGAACAGGTCTTTTATGAATATCTCAATCCCGATAAGGATGAGGACGATGCCTCCGAAGAGGGTAGCTTTGTTCTTGAGCTTTTCTCCCGCTTTCTTTCCGAGCCAGAGTCCGCATGTACAAATAAAGAATGTGACTATTCCTATGATGATAGATGAAATCAGAGCTTCACTTGTTGTGTAGTCAGCAATGGCGAATCCGACAGAGAGGGCATCAATGCTTGTTGCTATCCCCTGGATGATAAGAGCGCTGATAGTGAGTGTGCCTCCGCTCTTCTCTTCACCGTCTCCTCCTTTTCCCGACTCGATGAGCATCTTTATTCCTATATAGCACAAGAGAACCAGTGCTATATAAGGGATGAATTTCTGAAAGAGTGTGAAGTATTGGCTTATTGTATGTACACACACCCACCCGATAAGTGGCATTGCTATCTGGAAGAGAGCATAGGTAAGAGCCACATAGAACTTCTTGCCTTTCGGCATAGAAGGCTCTGCGATAGCATTTGCAATAGAAACGCTGAAAGCATCAACAGCAAGTCCCACACCCAGCAGGATGCTGTTTGTAATCAAAAAACCCCAGTCCATTTTTTCCTCTTTTGTCCTGTGTTATAAATCTTGTGCTGAAAAGGGACAGAAAGACACCATGCCGTTTCAGCATGAGTCTCGGAATTACAACAAGCCAGGAAGAAATCCAGTATGTTGACTTGTTCGCCAGGCGCTCCTACTCCCTCGCATGGAAAGGTAACAGAAAATGAGCGTAAAGTCCATAGAAATATTAGCCTGCCGGGCTAACACAAGACTCAGGGGAGGCGTGAAGATATAGCCATAAGGAGATTGATATGAACAAGTATGAGGAACTTTACGGCAAGGCAGCTGTTGTCACACTCACATCCGGCGTGAGATTCATCGCTAGATACTGTGGCTATGATGTACAGGATGATTATAATGACAACCCTGTCTACTACTATTATGAGTTCCAGGCTCTGGAGACTGACGACCCCCACCACTACATCTGCTTTGATATAATCTATGTTATCTCTATTGAGAAGTATGAAGAGGGGATGAAGTTCACAGAGCCGGAGGAGAAAGTCCCCCGTTTTGAAGATAATCTGAGAAAAGAGGGGTTTATCCTCGTGGGATCCCCTCTCTGAATCATGCCTTTTTGATAGTCCTGGCCATCTCATAGATATATGAGGGTAGAGAATCGAGGGCTTCGGCGAACCTCAATATCAGGTACAGGGAGCATGACTGCTGAGTGCTCCTGAAGAGTTTGTAATAATTTCCTCTGTCTATGCCCATGCGCTCAATCATGGTTTTCTGGGTTATGTGCTTTTCCTTCCTTATGAGAGTTACTGCACGGCAGAGCCTCTGAAAATCCACTGGCTCTAAGCTCGACATGTCGTCGTTTGCCAGGAGTTCTGTGATTTTCAAAATTGTCTCCACTTTGTACCCTTTGTTGAAGCATTCTTTCTCCAACAGTCCGGTTTGAATGTATTCTCCGCTTATCTGAATACGGTTTGCACCAGTCAGGTGCTTCTGACACAGTTTGAAGGACGCTGCGAAACCATCAATGTCAAATGACATACTAATCCCTTTGCCTTATCTGAATAAGGTATATAAAAACGGTTGCATCTTCTCTTGGATTGGATGACAACATAAATCAGAGCAGCTTTGATTCAGCACGGTTAATCAAATTAAGGGTGTGTTAAATCTCTTCTTCTCCCGGTCCCCTTTGTGTCGTGTTTTTTCCAACAGAATCAATTGTTGCACTGAAAATATGAGTTGTAAACAAATTTTATAAAAAATTATGAATGCCATTATATGTTCTCAGATTTTCAAAGAATAAGACATATAAAGGACAATATTGTACATTAAAAGAGAAATTTTGCCATTTTTGAGGGACAAATGCATTATGAACCTCTATTTTGCATAGTTGCAAATTATACACCTCCCCCGAAAAGGGAAGTTCTCCTATCATGTCAAACATGGCAAGAAAGAAGAAAGAAGAAGATAAAAAGGTTAAAACTCTCCGTGAAGCCGTTGTGGAGCTGCCACAAAGAAAAAAGGTGATTCTGGCTGTCTTTGTCTCTATTTCTGTAACTACTTTGATATTTCTCTTTATATTCACACTCATTGATGTTGTGAAACCTGCTCTCATAACAGAGGAGGAATACATTGCTCTTCTTCCCAGGCTGGACGACGTGGACTGGACTATCAGGAAGGGGGATGCGGCGGGGATTGCCCTTGAACTCAAATCTTTTAAACCGGATAAAGCAAGGACGGAAAAGAACGGACGTGTCCTTCTTCTCATCCTGGAAAAAGAAGGATACGAATATGTCATCCGCTTCAGTTACAGGGAGAATAGAGTCATGGGGTTTATCGGCTCAACCTCATATACCCTCTACTACTCTTCAGGAAAGAGAGACAGCAATAAGGTGCTGAGTCTTGTCAGCAAGAGGCAGAAAATAACGCTCTATGAGGTATAAAAGGGAAAAAAAGATGCAAATTATACACATTACATATCGCGGATAAGACAGGTAATATGCAATGGAACAAATGAAAAGGAGGAAGCAGACAACAGAAAATTATGGATTGAAGTAAAAACAAAGGCCTGCCTTCTTGTTTTCCCCTTATGGAGAAGGCAGGCCGCTTGTCTGTTACTCTTATAACAAGTAACTTTTTTGTGGCAAAAACTTATTTATCTTGTTATATTAAATCGTTGCTTAAAAGGCAGAGGAAATGGTTATGAAGAATATTGAAGACTATATGAGAAGCATTCCGGACTTCCCCAAGAAGGGGATTATCTTCAGAGATATGACAAAGGCACTTAATGACAGAGAGGGCTTGAAACTTGTGATAGACTCTCTTATGGCATGCATTAAGGATATAGACTTCAATATTGTAGGGGGAATTGAATCAAGAGGCTTTATCCTGGGGATGCCTATTGCCTATGAGATGAATAAGGCCTTTCTCCCGGTCAGAAAGAAGGGAAAGCTTCCTTGTGAAACAATCGAGGAGAGTTATGCACTTGAGTACGGGACTGCCACAATCGAGATAGATAAGACAGCTATAAAGCCTGGGGACAAGGTGATTCTTGTTGATGATCTTATCGCAACGGGCGGAACTATGAAAGCTGCGTGCAATCTTGTCGAGAGACTAGGCGGGGAAGTCGTCGGAATTCTCTTTTTGATGGAACTTGTTGACCTCAAAGGCAGGGATGTCCTTAAAAATTACCCAGTTTATTCAATAATTAAGTACGAAGGAGAGTAAATTATACACTCCCCCCTCAAGGCCTTCCGGGATGGAGGGCTTTTTT